>CAYPTZ010000060.1:0-1860 GCA_964413395.1 uncultured archaeon
GACGACAATTTTTCGTAGACCAAGATAAGATCATCTATAACATTATATACTGTTTATTTACATTCAATTTTTGAAACAAAGTTATGGAATCAACTAGCTTACGAAAAATTTTTGAATGTTATTTGGGACATTAACATTATTAATAGAATATTTTCTAAATTAGGAGCTGAAAAAATTGAGTAAACAAAAAAAAAAAGCCCTTATCGTTGGAATTGGAGGACATGCTCATGTATGGAAAAAAGCATTAGCCTTACATGATGATTGGGAATTATCCGCAATAATTGATACCAATACCGAAAAACTCGAACATTCAGCAAGTACATGGGGAGTTAAAGAATCTGAGACGTATACAACTATGGAAGAAGCTATTCAATTTGGAAAAAATTCATATAATTTGGTAATAATTGAAACTCCTACATTTTCACATCATGTTCTAGCAATGGAAGCAATGGAATTAGGATTAAATGTTATATGTGAAAAAAATATGGCATGTACGATAGATCAAGGAAGGCAAATGGTAAAAACTGCTTTGAAATATCCTACATTATGTACTGCTTTAGGTACTCAGACTAGATATTTTCCACAAAATTGGACAATTAAAAAATACTTTTTAGAAAATAGAGAACAATTAGGTGAAATTACTTCCTTAAATCTAACCTATTTATATAATTGGGGAAAAACAAGGCAAGGTTGGAGGAGATGGTTAAGGGACCTATTTTTAGAAGATATGGCACCACATCACCTTGATTTAATAAGATACTTAACAGATATGGATGTGGTTCAAGTTAGTGGTGTAAATTTTACACCTTCTTTCTCCTATTTCAAAGGTTCCTCAACAACTTTCGCAATTATTGCTTTATCTACTCCTGAAAATTATAATGATCCTGATAAATGGATATATGCTACATATAGGGGAGATTGGCAGAAAAAAGGAGAATTATTTCATAAAGTTGATCTCAATTGTGTTGGTGGAGAGATTAATCTTTTAGAAAAAGGGAAAAAAAAAACTGTAGATGCAACTATTTTTGAAGATCCCGAAGGTTTTAAATATAATTCAGAAAATGTACCCATTACTAGTGATATTGAATACAATTCAAAAGACTATGTTGCGGAATTATATCTACTTGAAGAAATGTCAAAAGGTATTGATTCAAAAGGAGTAAATCAACCAAGAACAAATTTTTGTGATTCTTTTAAATCTTTTGCTGTAACTCGAGGTATAGTGGAAAGTTTTGAAACAAAAAAAGCAGTTTTTATTCCAAAATATTGGAAAAATTTACCTATTTGATTTTTATTCATCAGTATTTTCTTCTTTTATCCCAAGTTGGGTGATCATTTGTTTTTTTAAAGTGGAAATATCTCTTGATAATCCAAATGTATCCGCAAATTGATCTGTTGTGACAATTTCTTGAGACCTTCCTTTTCGATAAGATTCAATATATCCTCTATCAAGAAGGAATTTCACATGTTCATATGCACCTGAACCTCGTATTTTAACTAACATAGACTTTAATATTGGTTGTTTTAGAGCAATTATTGTTAATGTTTTTAAATGTCTATCAGGAATAAGACCGCCACTTGCAAATTTTTTAACAGAAGGAGTATATTCTGGTTTTATCTGTAAGCTAAATTTATCTTGAATTTGAATAAGTTCTAAAGCAGTAGATCTCATAAGATAATCCATGCCAAGTTCATCCAAATATTTTTCCAAATCTCTTTTCTTTATATCAGTTTTAATGTTTAATTCTTCTAGTGAAATAGGCCTTCCAGCAACAAATAATGCGCCTTCGATGATATTTTTTAATTTGGATGCTTCATCTTCTATTGCAGATTCAGTTTCTTCTTTAGTTAGTTCCTGTT
>CAYPTZ010000060.1:1960-10417 GCA_964413395.1 uncultured archaeon
CTTCTGAACCTTCTTGTTCTCCAATTTCATCTTCAATAATTTCTTGCTCTTCTGAACCTTCTTGTTCTCCAATTTCATCTTCAATAATTTCTTGCTCTTCTGATTCGATATTTGCATCTTTAGATATTTCTTCATCTAAATCTTTTAAATCTGCTAAAATTTCCTCATCTACATCTTCAATTTCTTTAATATTTTCCTCTCTGTTTTCTTCTTGCTCCATTTTTCTGCCTCAAGATTAAAATTCAATTCTAGATTTATCAGTTAAAGTTATTTCTATATTTTTTCTCAATGTCTCTTGTCTCATAATTATTTTGTTCAAAGAAGCTAAAAATAGCAATTCCTCAAAGCGTTGAATATAAGCAACTTTTTTTTCAAAAATTGATTTTTCTTCATTCTTATATATCATTTCCTTAAAAAATTTCATTGAAATGGTATCTTCAACAGCATCTTCTAATTTAATTATTTCTTTTATTCGATTATGTGTTCTTCGCAATCTTTCTTCAATAGTTTCATCTTTACCGGTGATATGCTTCAATATCTCTGCAGGTAATTTTCCTTTTCCTCGTTTAACAATTACTTTTTCTCTATTTGCAACTTGTCGTTCTCTTCTAATTCTCAATTTCTCTCTATTTTGCATTGTTTCAATAATTGCTCTTCGCATTGCTCCAAATAATTCATCTGAAGTTGCTATTTTCCTACTTTCACGTAAAGGTTGAGAAATTGTACCTGGGATTTGTCTTCTTAATCGTTTTCGAATTTCTTCTTTTTGAATGTTCTCCTCTTCAGTTATTACCCCTGTAATTTTCTGATGATAAAATTTGGCTGAAGAATATATCGCCAAACCTGAAATTCGAAAATCTATTAAATCTTCTTGTAACATCCGATCTGTAAATTCTTCTATTAATTTACTAAGATCGAATTTTGAAAATTCAACATTTTTTGCTAAATCTGGATCTAATAAAGATCGCCATGGCTCATCTAGCCACCATTTTCCACTATTTTCAAGATTTTGCTTATCTTTTTCATCAAAATCTTCTTCTATATCTTCACCAATAGAAATTACTTCTATTTCCTTTACTTCAGGAATAATTTTCTCTTTTATTTTAATTTCTGATTTTGAAGATTTTGTTTTAGAAGTTTTTTTTCTTGTTGATTTTTTAGATTTAGTTTTTTTTTTTTTTGCTTCCATTTATATCCCTCTATTCTTCAATATCCTCGACAATTGGTCTGTCTAAATCTTCACTTCCTTCAATGGCAGCTCCGAAATCGTCTCGTTCCTTTTCTTCTTCTAAATCAACAGTAAAAATATCTGTTATTCCATCATTCATCGCAACACCATAAATACGATCTGAATTAGTAATGTTTTCTTCTCGATGACTTATGACCAAAAATTGTGCTTGAGCTGCATATTCTTTAATGACCATGGATACACGATATACATTTGGTCCATCTAGTGCAGCATCTATTTCATCCATAATGTAAAATGGAGCAGGATAAAAATTCTGAACTGCAAAAATAAATGATAAGGCAACTAAAGTTTTTTCTCCTCCACTTAAAATCGTTAAAGAAGATATCTTTTTCCCTCTTGGTCTAGCAGTTATGTTAATTCCTGCTTCAAATGGATGAGCTGGATTTTCTAATGTCATTTTAGCAGATCCTCCAGGACTTAATTGTTGAAAAACATCAGAAAATACACGATTAATTTCATGATAAGCTTTCATAAAATTTCTTGTTTTTTCTAATTCAATTCGATCAATTGAATCAAGAATTGCTTTCCTTTCGCGTTGGAGTGTTTGCCTTCTCATATCAATTTCGTCCCATCTCTCGCGTACACTCTCATATTCATCAATAGACTTCAAATTGACTGGTTCTAATGCTTTTCTTTCATTTGAAGCTTTTGCTATTGCTTGATTAAGTGTAGATTCTTCTAATCCATCAGTTACTGGGGGTAATGTTCCATAATCCTTAGATTTTTCAAATAATTCATCAATTTTCTCTTCCAATACAATTTTACGTGTTTCTGAATTATTTAATTTTGCACTATTTCTTGATAAATCGGAATTAAGATCACTAAGTTCTTCTTGCATTCCTTTTTGTTTTTGCCATGATGCAGATTTTTGCTCTTGTAATTCTGAAAGCTGGTTAAGTTTCTCTG
This sequence comes from uncultured archaeon, assembly GCA_964413395.1. GTDB lineage: Archaea > Asgardarchaeota > Lokiarchaeia > Sigyniarchaeales > Promethearchaeaceae > Lokiarchaeum. Next base: position 4,116 of record CAYPTZ010000060.1, read on the forward strand.
TTCTTTCTTCTTCTAAATGTTCGATTTTTTCGATAATTTTTTTAATTTCCTCTTCTAAATCAGCAATACTATCACCTAAACTTCCCATTTCATTTTTAAGATTTTCAATTTCTTCTTCTCTATCTTGCATTTGCTGTTGCTTATCACGCTTTTTTTCTAATAAATTCTTCTCATGATTTAGTTGCTTTAATATTTCCCGTAATTCCTTCTCTTTTGATTCTAATTCTTGTCTCTCTGCTTGAATTTCTTGAATTTCTAGGTCTTTTTCAGATATTTTAACATCCTGAACTCCTATCTCTTCGTTTAAAATTTCAATCTGTTTTCCATTTTCTTCAATTTTCAAGATTGATTCTTCATTATCTCGCTTTAATCCCTCAATATCTGAGATTAATTTTTGAACATTCTCTAAATCTTTGAGGCGAGATGATACTTCTTTCAATTTTTCATTTTCTTGATCAATTTGACTTTGCAATTCATTCCTCTTTTCATCTGCATCATCTCGTTCTCCTTTGACCGAATTACCTTTTTCAAGTATCGCATTATTTTCATCATTAGTTTTATTACTCGATTTTTCTAAATCTATGATATTTTTCTTTTTATTTTCAATTTCTTCGAGTAATTTCTTTTGTTCTTTCGTTGAAGATTCAATATCCTCTAAAATTCTTTTAACTGTTCCAAGGTCATTTAGATCAGATTGAATTTTAGAGAGCTCTTCTGATTTTTTATCCATTTCATCTTGATATTCCTTGGTAATTTTCCAAAAATTTTCAGAAAATTTCTTCATTTCATTTAATTGAGAATTTAGTTCTTCGATTTTAACATTATTTGATGCTATTTCATTTTCTTTTTTTTCTTTTTCTTTTAATCCATTTTCAACTTTAGTTTTATTATCATTTATTGATTTTGCTAAATTAGCAATTGAAATTTCATATGTCTTCTTATTTTCCTGCTTTTGTTCCAATTGAGTATCAATTTTTGTAAGTTTATTAACAAATTCCGATAATTGACTTTGATCTCTTTGAATACCTTCATTAATCGTATCTAACGTTCGATAGGCTTCTGATGTATCAGAGATGGCCATTGCTTGAAGTGCTATTCTTATTGAGTCAAATTTATCTACAAAATCAGCTACAAAACCATCAAAATTTGCAGTGGATTCCGTCAAAGCTTCTTCACTTGCATCTTTTACTATCTCACTCAGCTGTTGAATTGGTTGATCTGAATTTTCTATTAAGTAGTTTAATGTAGTCATTACTTGAGATAATTCTTCTTTGATTTTCCCCTCTTCTTTTGAAGAAATTTCATTAATCGTTGAGAGCATATCTGTTATATCCATCACAAAACTTCGTAATACTGCCTCTGATTGATCAATTGCAACTTGACTTGCATTTTGAATATCTGACTTGACATCGCCCGCAGATCTATCTATATTCTCCATTAATTCCTGTAGGGTGCTTAAAACTAAATTCAATTCTCCTGAATTTTTCTCTTGTTCTGTTTCTTTCTTATTAATTCTTTCTTGTAATAATGTTCGTTCTTCATGAAGTTTATCAATTTTCTTTTGTAAATTTTCTGCTTGATTTTCAAATTTCTTTTTATTTTCTAACAAAGATGATAAATCTTTATCTAAATTAGCTTTTTGAATATCTATTTCATGTTTTTCTCTGTCAGATAATTTTAATTCATTTTGTGCAGTTTTTAATTCTACTTTTAGACCTGATAAACGTTTTTCAAGATCATTCATCTCTCCCTCTATCGTTCTTCTCTTATGTTCAATACCTTCTTTTTTAGTTTGAGATCGTTTTTGCTCTTCATTAGCTTTCTTTAAATCATCTTTTAAAACTTTAATTTCATTTGAAATTTCTTCTTCAGATTTCTTCAATTTTTTAATTTGTTCTTCAACTTGTTGTCCACCAGTTAATCTTTCGTATTCATTTTGTAATTTGATATTTTTATTTTTTAATTCAATAATTCTACTTTCAATCATCTTAATTTCAGCGCTAGTTGAAGATATGGCTGCTTGAATATTTGAAAGATTTTTATTGATTTTATCTTTTTCTTTCTCTAAATCTGCTAATTCTTTATCAATTTCTTTTTGTCGATTTTTTTGTTCTTCAATTTTATCTCTTAATCCTTGTATTGTGTCATTTATTACATTTGCTTCATTTGTTACAGAAGAAATTGCTTCTTCTACACTTTCTCCCTCTTTTTTAAGTTTAGATAGATCTTTTTGAAGAGTTTCTAATTTTTTAGTATTTTTTTTGATTGATTTTTCTAATAACTTACTCTCAGTGGATAATGCTTTTATTTCTTGATTAATTTTCGAAATTTCTTTATTAATTTCTGCTTTTTCATTAATAATATCTGCAACTTTTGCCTCTTTTTGTTTTTGCTCTTTAGTATTATCTTCAATCAAATCAGAAGTTTCATCGATCTGGACATTTTGAGCTTCAATTTCATCATTAGTGATATTGACTAAATCTTCATATGATTGCTCTTCCTCCAGTTTATCTTGCATTTCTTCTAATTTTTTAATATTTTGTTCTAATCTTTTAATATTATCATTATGTGCTTTTAATGTGGCTTCTTTAGCAGATAAATCTGATTTTTGTTCTGTTAATGTTTCTTCTAATGAATTTTTTTCTTCATTGACAACTGATATCTCCTCTTCAATTCCTTTTAGCAATAAGGATTCGGATTCAATCCTTTCCTTTTGGCGTTTAACCTTACCATCTAATTCTTCAATAACTAATTGGGTGGATTCAATGTCTGTTTCAACTTCTTCTTCTTCCTGCCGTAAATTATGAATTTTCAATGCAATTAATTGAGAATTATGCATTTTAACCATATTATCTAATTCTTTCCAGCGAAGAGCATCGTTTTTTTCTTTTTCAACTTTCTTTAGTTGTGTACTTACTTCTTTGAATATAGCTTCAAATTGGCCCAAATCTTTATCTGCTTTTTCTAATTCTTTCATTGTCTGTTCTTTCATTTTGTCATATTTGGATAATCCAATTAATTCTTCGATGAATTGACGTCTTTTTATTGTATTCATATGTGTCAATTCTACAATTTTACCTTGAAGAATAAATTGATTGGAGCCATCTGGATCAATGTTTGCTTGGGCAAGTGAATTTAAAATCGTTTCTCGTGTTGCTTTTTTACCTTGAATCGAATAACCACTAGTTCCCTTCTTTTTCACCCAACGTGAAATGGAATATTCATCTGCATCATCAGGAAATATTTTATCTTTATTGTCAAATGTGATTGTAACTTCAGCTTTTAAGGCAGGTTTTTTTGTTTTAGATCCTGCAAAGATTAAATCAGTTAAGCTTTTTGCTCGCATCGTTTTTTTAGACATTCTTCCTAAGGCAAAACAAAGAGCATCAATTACATTTGATTTTCCATTCCCGTTAGGCCCAATAATACACGTAAAACCTTTAGCTAATGAAACACTTACTGTTCTATTTCCAAAACTTTTAAATCCGCTCATGGTAACGCGTTTAATATAAGTCAATTTTATAAATATCTCCTAATTTTTTTTTTTAATATTATGAAATTTATTCTATATATGGTTAATAGTCTTTATTTTTCTTTTTCTTCTTTTGAATTTTTGCTATATTTATTAATTAGATTTTTTTGATAGTTATTAAAACAAGACTTTCTCACTGTTCTTCAAATATTCAAAAGAAATTTTTCTTTTTTTGTTTTTATTTAAATTTATAAATATTATTTAAATTTATTATCTGATGGTAGGAAATAGTTCTCCTATTGCCTTTTATCCCTGAATTAATAAAAAGTTGATTTAAATTCTAAGATTTCATGCATCTTTTTCTTTTCAATAGATATATTCTTTAAGTAATTATCCTTAAAAAAATCGATTTATCCATTTTAATATAATGGCAATTATTGTTTTTTTTTTTTATTTTGGCCCAATATTTATATGTTTATAGAAAAAGAGTATCATTTCTTCGTATATTATCCGCATTATTTAATATCATTAAATTTTTTTTTTTTTAAATATTCTTCTCTATCACATATCTTTTTTATTTGATTATTTATTTAGTAAAAATAGATACTTTATTTTTTATAGTTATGTTTAAGTGGTAATTATTATGATCGAAAACGAAAATTTAACTTCATTAAATGAAACATTAATGATAAAACCAGATGAAGAACCAGATTTTGTATTAGAAAAAGAAAAATCACCAATTATGAAATTCCTCACCAATAATTATTTGCATTTCATGGTAAAAAAACTATTTTTCTATTTCTTGGTGTTCTTCATTGCATTATCGATTGCATTTATTATACCTCGATTATTGCCTGGAGATCCCATTAGGCAATTACTTTCAAATGAACCAGCTGATGTCGATATGTCTAGTGAATATATGCAGCAAAAATACGATGCATTATTGAAGTATTTTGGGCTAGATACCCCTCTCCTTAATCAATATTGGACTTTCTTAACCGAGTTTTTCTCAAATGGAAATCTTGGTTTAAGCTATCGAAAAGGATTTAACCCTGTTACGGAAGTGGTTGCACCTTATGCTGTTTTTACTATGGTCTTAGCTATTCCTGCATTATTTATTTCCTTCTTCTTAGGGAATAAAGTTGGAGGACTCTTGGCTTTTAATCCGACTCGTGGAAATCGATATATTTTTAATATTCTTGTATTTGCCCAAGCCTTACCCTTTTTCTGGATTGGATACCTTTTATTAGAAATATTTGTAAATCAATTACAAATTGTGCCGATAGAATATCCCATAATGCCATTAACATTTGCAAATTCATTTGATGCCTTAACAAGATATTGGACTCCGCTTCTAATTTTGCTATTAGCTCACACTGGAGGTTGGTCTACAGGTATGCGTTCCATGGTTATCTATGAATTAGATCAAGATTATATCCAATACTTGAAAAAATTAGGATATTCAAATACAAAACTTCGAGATGTTGCAAGTCGTAATGCAATTTTACCGCAATTTACGGGGCTTAATCTTCGATTGGGTGGAATTATTGGGCAAAGTTTAATTCTTGAGATGATATTTCTTTGGCCTGGATTGGGTCGTCTCATGATAGATGCGAATTTTGACCAAGATTATCCCCTGATCATTGGAACCTTTCTATATGTAATTATTATTATTGTTGTTGGAAACTACTTTGTTGATGTTATGTATGGTATTTTAGATCCACGGATTAGGACTGGAAAAGGAGATGAATAAATATGTCTGAAGAAGAAATGCTTACTGTCCCTTCATATGGGGAAGATGAATATTATAAAAAAACTGATTCACATCCTGTGAAAGAATTTTTTAGTAGAGCTAAAACATTTATTAAAGATTATCGAACTCAATTAACTCCTACATTTATATTTCTTGGAATCTGGCTTCTTTCTGGCTTATTAACCGCTATTTTCTCACCTATAACGGTATATAACTGGCATGGAATTCCAATCTCTGAAGCTCCACCTCACACAGGTCACCTATTGGGAACTAATGTAGATGGAAATGATGTTTTCCAAACTTTTGTAATTGGATTATTTAATTCCTTAAATTTAGGCTTAATGTGTGGGTTAGTGACAGCTGTAATTGCTATTGTAATCGGAACAGTTGCCCCTTATATTGGTGGTTTCTTTGATTCTTCAATGCAATTGCTTACAAATATCATTTTAGTCTTTCCGACCATTCCATTCCAATTATTGGTTGCATCCATTTATAGAAATTCTTATTGGCTTATGATTTTGATTATATGCATGTTCAATTGGCCTTGGGCAGCTAGAGCTGTTAGATCTCAAGTTTTATCCTTAAAAGAACGTAATTATATAAAAGTTGCCCAGCTTTCAGGTGTTTCCAAAACCAAAATAGCGCTAACGGAAATAGTTCCTAATATTGCATCCTACGCAATGCTTGTATTTGTTATAGTTATTGGATCTGCAATTCTTACAGAAGCAGGATTAGCTATAATTGGATTAGGTCAACAAGATTTTTTAACATTGGGAATGCTAATGGATGAAACTAGGCAGCAATCTCAAGTTGGACGGGGAATGTATTGGATGTGGTTACCGCCGGGATTAATTCTTGGATTTCTGTTATTGTTATTATTTATCTTGAATAACGAAATGGCTGAAATTTTTAATCCACGGTTAAGGGATAAATAGTTTTTTTTTTTTGAACTATAGTAAAAAATAATTATTTAATTGAGTATATTTTAAAATTTTAGAGATTGCCGTTTTTTCGTTTTTTTTCATATTTTGCCAACATAATCTTCTGTCATTCACTCTCCACTTTTGTTAGTCTACA
>CAYPTZ010000061.1:0-10397 GCA_964413395.1 uncultured archaeon
AAAAGTTGCAAAAAGTAGTGGAAAAAGGATTTTGGATGAATTATTATCTCTAAAATTTATAGAAGAAAAAAAATATGAAACTCACGCTCAGAATCCTCCGAGGTTCGTTAGATTAAATACAGATAATTTTGTGATAAAAGAATTAATTTTTTTTTATAAAAAAGTTAGAGGATTCTTATAATAAAAAATAATGCAGGGAGAGGGATTCGGACCCTCGCACCTCTACAGGACCGGATCTTGAGTCCGGCGCCGATAGTCCTCCTAAAAAAAGAACTGCGCCACTTTCGTTCCTTGTAAGGGGTTTGACCAGGCTTGGCTATCCCTGCTAGAAAATGAATTATCATTTTGAATTAATGACAATATTTGTTAAAAATTTTGATTATTTTTATTTTTTTTGAATCAAAAAATATTATTTATTATCTTTTTAGTATTTTAGTGCCAATACCATTATCAGATGCTTTTTCAATAAGTATTTTTTTAAGAACAGAGTATTTTTCTCCATTTGCTATTCTTACATTGAAATTATTTCTTTTTAAAATTTGTAAAGATACTGCGTCAAAAATTCTATATTCTCCAGCAGAAGATTGAGAATCTCCTCCTTCTCCATAGATAACTTGTTCTAATTTTTGAATTGAAATATCATCAAATTTTTTTGCATCAGAATTTTTTTTTGGATCTTTATCAAATATACCATCAACATTTGTTAATATTAAGATATCTGTGGCTCCTAGTGATTCTGCAATTTCAAAGGTAACTGAAGTAGTACTTTGACCTGGAATAAATCCGCCTGAAATCAAAATCCTGTCCCATAATTGATATTTCCTTACATCTTCGAGATTTTTTATTGGTTCTGGAAAACATTTTTCTCCTAATGCTGTAATTAATAAACGAGCATTTAATCTAGATGTTTCTATACCAAATGTATCACATATTGATTCATTCGCATTGAAATATCTAGCAATATTTATGAATTTTCTAGCAACTAGTCCTCCTCCGACAACTATTGCTCCAATAATCTCAGATTTCTTTACCAATTCTGAGAATTGGTCAATAATTTTCTTCCTTATGTTTAGTTGTTCATCATAAAGTAAAGATCCTCCAATTTTTAGTACAATTTTTTTTTTTGACATCCCAAGAAAATATTCTTTTTACTTAACTTATTCTTTTTCTTTGAATATGATTATTTCAAAAAATAATGGTAATAAAAAAATAGAAATATGGGTTCCCTTAAGGATTTCTGGTTTTTTTCAAATTTTTGACCCTAATACTTCTTTAAATATTAGTGAAATATCCAAAATTGGTTCACGAGGTGGTGGACCTGCATTACAAGCTTTTGGAAAGACTATAATTATAACTTATCTTAAAAAAAAAAATAATATTCATCGTAATCAAAATTATAAAATTTATATAAATAATAAGGATAGCACTCATATAGCAAAAACTTCAATAAGTGCTTTAAAAATTTTGTCAAAATATATCCCTTCAGATAATATTGTAGAGATTTATCATAGTTTTGATCTGCCTTTGGGATCAGGATATGGTACAAGTGGTGCAGGTGCTTTAGGAGTAACATTTGGTATTAATAAACTATTCAATTTAAATTTAAATGATTTAGAATTGGCAAAGTATGCACATATTGCAGAAGTATTAAATCATACTGGATTGGGAACTGTAGGTGGTCAATATCATGGAGGATTAAGTATTTCTTTAACTCCGGGTTATCCATTTAATTATCAATTTATTAAAACTTCTGAAGAAATAAGAATTGTTATTGGTTGTTTTGGACCTATTTCGACTAAATCAATATTGACAGATGAAAATTATAAAAATATCATTTATCTAGCTGGAAAAAAAGCAATGAATAAAATGTTAAAAGATTTTACCCTTTTGAATTATATGCAAGTATGCAAAAATTTTCTAAAAGATACCCAAATAATGAAATCATTAAAGCTAGATAAGGGTTTAGAGTTAATTCAATCTTTGAATAAGTTACCTATTTATGGGGCAAGCATGAATATGTTAGGTAATTCAGTGTTTTGCTTTTGTAATAAATCTCAAGTTGATTCTGTCATAGAAATTTTTAAAGGATATAATCCCACTTTGGCTTTAAAATCGCTTAAAATTTGTAATCATGGTCCAATTGAAAAATAAAAATTTAATGTTACATTTGAAATCGGAGTACTGCTGCAATTCCTCCAAAAGTTTGGAAAAGAGTAGTACCTTCTTCTGTATCAGATGACATCATTACTATTTTAGTTCCTTGAACTTCAGCTTTTTCTCCAAAATCTTCTATAACATCTTTTTCATCATAAATTTGAAATTGATTTGAATCACATGAGGGACATTGAGTAGTTCTAACTTTTTCATAAAAATTATCAACTTTTTTAGGATCTAATGTAATAGATTCTTGATATTTACATTGATTGCATACTGCATTAATTCTTATTGCATTTAATTTTTCTGAAATCATTAATAAATCAACAGCACCTGCATTTAATGCTTTTCGAACTTCTTTTTCACCATACGATGCTTTTCCTGTATCTTTAACGATTTCTATCATAAATCTTTCAAATAGTTTTTTTTCTTTAATATACCTTAGATCTTGTAATTTGTCTTGAATTTTTATAACTGTTTCACGAATTCCTGCTTCTCCAGAATAACTGACATCCACAAAACCTAAAACTTTGTCTTTTAGTCGATAATCTAACGCACCTTTATTAATAAATCTCTCTTTACTCATTCCTGCTCCACTTACATAAATACCTTCTAAATCATTTATTTCTAAGAATACTGAGTTTGAATATTCTGCTACATGTTTGTAAAATGCTTGAGCGCCCTCTTCTATTAATCTCTCTAACCTCCTTTGAGATTGACCTCCGGCATTATGTTTACTGTGGACTCCAGAGGTAAAGGTTTTTGAAATTATTAATTTTGGTCCATTAATATATCCTACAGCAGCTTCCTTATTTTCAATATTAATTATACCATATGTCCCTTTTTCAACGATCATATCATACAATTGATCTAATAAAAATTCAGAAGCACAATAATACTTAAAAGAGGTAATTGGTTCTGTTGGATAAATAATATAAATTTCTCCTTTTTCTGTTCCAGGCTTTCCTTCATCTGGGATTTGTCCTGAATACATGGCTAATCCATTTTCAGGTATTTCTTTTATTAATCTCAATTTTCCCATTAATGCGCTAATGCTATCTAAAACATTTTTTTTATTACCTTTTGATTTAATATTTGAGCTTTCACTTATTTCTTTTTTTAAATAACTCATAACTTCATGAACTTTTCTAGACGCTGGAATCAACAAAGATATTAAGCCAGTATGAAACCCTTTTTTACTTTTTAATATATTAAGATTTTTTTTTAGAATATAACGCCGATATGTTGCATCATCTTTATCTTTAGCATCTTTCATTTTTAACACTTTTTTTTTATATATGGTGTATAAAAGTACAATAATTTTCAACTTTATGATTTTAAAAGAATTATTTTTAAGTATAAACCTAAATTAAACTAAATAAATCAAATTTTAATTTCCATTAATTTTATATGAATTGAATTAAAAATGAATAAAACTACTTCAAACCCCATCATCCCAAAAAACCATCCAAGGTCAGAAAGTCTCCACTATAGACATAAGTTAGTTGATGGGATGAAAAAGAATATCGTTACTCCTTCAGGTTTATGTGCTCATGGTAGGGGAGAAGCATATGATTATATGATGGGTGAAAAAACATCTAATAACGCAATAGAAGCTATGACAGCTGCAATTGCATCATTATTATGTGCTAGCCATCCAATAATAAGTGTTAACGGTAATATTGCTGCATTAGTTCCACAATCTATTGTAGCTCTTTCTGAAATAATAAATGCTCAATTAGAAATTAATCTTTTTTATCAGACACCAGGTAGGATTGAGGCAATTGAGAAAACATTAAGATCTGCTGGTGCTAAAAAAATATTAGGTTTAGGTGATGTTGAGTCAATGTCTTATTCAAATTTATCATCTAATCGACGTATTGTGGATCCTCGCGGTATTTATAAAGCCGATGTTGTATTAATTCCTCTTGAAGATGGTGATCGTGCAGAAGCTTTAATTGAAAATGGAAAGGAAGTCATCACTATTGATTTAAATCCTCTAAGTCGAACTGCTCAAAAATCTAATATCACTATTGTTGACAATATAGTAAGATGTATCCCAAAAATGATCGAAATTGCAAAGACACTATGTAAACTTGAATATGAAGAAATTTATAAAATAAAAAATAAATTTAAACAAAAAGAGAATCTTAAAAATTCTATTGATCATATGATAAAATATCTAAAATCTAAAAATAATTTATAATATTGAAAACTTATTTAAACTGGACATGCAAAACAAAATGAATGAAAAAATGAAGTCAACAGATCAAAATTATGCATTAAGAGTATGTACACAAAAAGATATAAAATCTGTTATGGAAATTAATGAAAAATCATTACCAGAAAATTATCCATTATTTTTCTATGAACAAATTTTGGAACGGTATCCGGAATCGTTTGTTTTAGCCTATTTAAAAAATAAGCCCAAAATAATTATTGGATATATAATGTGGCGTATTGAAAAAGGCCCTTCATCATTCAGTTTAGATTATATAAAGAAAGGACATCTTGTATCATTAGCAATTTTAGAAAACTATAGACGAATTGGGATTGGGGATGCATTAATGAAAGAAAGCATGAGATTAATTCTTCAACATAGTATATCCGAATATGTTTTGGAAGTTAGAGTATCAAATATCGCAGCAATTCATCTATATATGAATTTAAATGATTATGAAAGGATCAGAATTATTGGACATTATTATCGAGATGGTGAAGATGCTTTTTATATGGCATATAGCTGTAAATCCTCAAATGGATATATTCAAGGGTCCACTGGGATGACAGATGATGAAATTATTCAATATTATGTTCAGAAAAACCAAAGTTATATATGTTTTAAATGCAAAAAATGTAATTATTTAATCTTAAAAGGATTGTCTTATTCTTTTCCTGGTAGCATCAGCCCAAATGATGATTCTACTTACATATGCTCAAGTTGTGGAACTATTTTGAAAATATATGATATTTCTCAGGGAAAATATGATATTCAATATTAAAAAAAAAAAAATCATTCATTTTTTTTCTTATTTAGAACTTTTTTAATATTTTCAAATAATAATGGGATTTTTTTTTCTATATTCTGAAGAAATTCTATATCTATCGAAATTGATAAATAATAATTATTAAAGAGGGAATTTTCATCAGATTCTTGATCTTTATCATATAATTTAATTTGGTAGCATATACTTACATTATTTTCTTCAACAACACGATGTTTTGAAATATATAATTTGTCATTTTCCAGTCTTTTAAAAAATTCTAAATGTCCAGAAATTCTATTATTAAGTTTATTAGAAGCTTCCAAATTATCTGAATCATATTTCACAATATCTGAGATAATTAATCCAGTATGATCAAATAATAATATATGTTCTAATTTTTCCTGTAAAGAAAAATTCTTAAGAATTTCTTGAATTTCAGGTTGAAAATCAATAAAATTATGTATACTTTCTGATATCATTTTAACTATTGAAAAAATATTAAAAATGCTAGTTGAATGGAATTTAAAATTAAAATCTTTATGTTTCGATTTAATTAAAGTAGTGAGTAATTGGATGCTTGTTATGTATTCTTTAATATGTTCCTTTAAAATATTGTAATCAGATTTACTAAAGCAAATATATATAGGATTTTTTTTTTCATAATTAATATTTGATAAGATCTTTAATACTTTTTCTAAATACTCAATACTTTCAGAAAATCTCTCATTATCTTGAATATCAATTAAAAATATTAGAAGATTTGAAGAATCAAAATAAATCTTCCTTTTAATATAAGAATCTCGATATCTTTTTTGCCCTCCCATATCAAAAAAATTTAGTTCATAATTCAGGAATTTTCGCCGAAAATAGTTTATTTTTACTGTAGGTTTAAGATTTTTAGTTTTTTCTTCAAATTCATATAATTTTTGGATTCCTAATAACATTGAGGTTTTACCTGCATTATCTAATCCACTCAATATAATTTTTAATTCTTTTTTTGTCAAAAAATTCACCCTAAAACAAATTTATTTAAAAATTTTTTATCCTACTTTTTTTATTATTTGGAATTATTTCATGAATTTATAATAATTTTTTCATTGAATTGAGAAATATTGCTGTCATATAATGTGAAGTCTCTTCTATATTTATATTTTTAATTATATAAAAAAAAAATTTCAATTATTAATGTAAACAAACTTTTATTAGATTATGTTATTTTTCTTCTTTCTTCTTATCATTCATAAAATTATAATCTAATAGTAAAAGTTTTGATTTTGATATTTAATATTTTTTTTTTATACAAAATATTAAATATTTGATTATTCTTCTCAAATGAAAACTTGGGAAATGTTTAAATGAAATGCATCGGGAATTAGATTCAATCTGAAAATATTTAAAGTTTGCTCCTATCACGACATTAAGTTTAAATAGAAGAATCGACTTATTATTTTAGATGGAGTATTACAAAACTTCATCAAATAAATATATCATATCCGCTTATTTATTGCGTGTTTCATATTTCAACATGCCGAAAACACGCAAATAGTTTGTGATATGAGAATGAAATGCATTGGCGTCTATCTATCTGCCTTAATAAGGCTCTAATTGGTTGGATTAGGATAGAGAGAAAAAACTCCTGCACACTTCGTTCATCATGCAAAAGCATGAACATTGGTCCCATGGCAAAGTTTTATTTGTTTTATGATATCTTATTTTAAATAAATTTTATCTAATTTTTCTATATTTTTAAAATTTCAAAATGAATTCAAAAACGAATAATATGTTATATCGACGCTTTATCATATCAAAGTGAGTAGCTTGATATGATATGTGTAAATAATAAATTTTTAACTAAGTTAAAATTCCAAACAATCAATAATTATTCCCAACTTAATTATTGAGTAATAAATATGTAGTAATGAAGTAGTATGAAAACCGATTCTCGGAGACAATTCGTCTCTGATAAGTAATCAGGGTTCGTTCCTGATTAAGGTCCATACGCCAACGCTGTATAGTGGATGTCTCGGCTTGGTATCTGATGAAGGGCGTGACAAGCTGCGATAAGCCCCGGGTAGTTGCATGTAAACTTTGATCCGGGGATACCCGAATGTGACATCATATATTAAGTAATGTTAATATGCTCCCTTTAGGGAGCGGGAACGTGCTGAAGCGAAGCATCATAATAAGCGCAGGAAAAGAAAGCAAATGCGATTCCGTGAGTAACAGCGAGCGAAAGCGGAACAGGTCAAACCGAATCCGTATTGGAAACAATATGGAGATGTGGAGTAAGGACTCGTGTCGATCTTCCTTGGAGAAGTTGAACCTTTCTGGAAAGTTAGACCATAGAGGGTGATAGTCCCGTAAATATAATCCAAAAAGATCATGGCGAGTATCCTGAGTAGCGCGGGATGGTTTTTCCGTGTGAATGCACCTGATACTAACAGGTAAACCTAAATATAACCCAAGACCGATAGTGTAGTAGTACCGTGAGGGAAAGATGAAAAGCACCCAGGAATGGATGTGAAAAGTGCCTGAAACTATACAGTTAAGACTGAAGCGGTCCGAAAGAGATAATGCTAAATGAAGTTATTCCGTGTGAACGGTTCGACGAATTTAGCGGATCAGGATTGCTTCTTTATTCTAGAAACATTAGCCAGGGAGCTTATGTTAGTGGCGAGATTAAGGGGATCATCCCCGTAGTCGTAGGGAAACCAATACATTCGTAAGGCTATTATCACTCTTTGATACAATATTTGTGCTACGGCGCTTATATTTATCTTAGAAGGGATAGCCCCAGGAATGCGGTGTGAAAGCGCCTAAAGTCACTGATGTAATGCCCGAAGTCGGACGATCTAGGCCTGGTCAGGGCGAAGTGCTTCGAAAGGAGCATGGAGGTCCGATATCGTTCTGACGTGCAATTCGTTGAGTTGAACTGGGTCTAGGCGGAAAAGCCAAATCTAGTCCGAGGATGGCTGGTTCCCCCCGAAGCTGCTCAAAGGCAGGCCTCATACGAGAATGGTTGTGGTGTAGAGCACTAATTCGCTTGGTACGGAGAGTAAAATCTTCGCCGGCTTCTTAAACTCCGAAGCTGCAACCTTTATAGACTATGGGAGACGGCTTACCCGCGGTAAGCGTGGGTGGCGAGAGAGAAACAACTCAGACTTCGGTTAAGGTCCCTAAGTGTAGACTAAGTGTTAAACTGAATGGCGTCAATTTTCTAAGACAGCAAAAAGGTAGGCTCAGAAACAGCCACCCTACAATGAGTACGTAACAGTTCATTTGCTAAGAAAATTGGCCCAGAAAATGGACGGGGCTAAAGTCTACCACCGATACCGAAGGGCATACTCAGTAGAGAGTATGATCCGGTAGGGGGGCGTGGGGTTCGAGATAAAGTAGGGTTGTGAAATCCTATGAATCGTGCTCCAGTGCAGATCCTGGCAGCAGTAACAGCTTAGATACGTGAAAATCGTATCCGCCGAAAGGTCAAGGGTTTCTTGGCAATACGTCGTTAGCCAAGAGTTAGTCGTTCCTAAGCTCATTCTTAACCGTCTTGAGCGAAAGGGAAACAGATTTATATTTCTGTACTTGGAGGCTAGGTTTGCGGTGACGAAAGATTAATTTATGACGGAAGAGGATAGTTCGAGCAGGATTGTCGTTCCTGTTTAAATGTATACATCTGGGGTGTGCCTTTGCGGTGAGAACCAGATTAAAGCATGAATAGCCACCTTATTGTGGGAGGTTCGAGACAACTCCTATTCCCATTGAAAAGTAAATTAATAACAAACCTCCAATACGTACCCAGAACCGACACAGGTGTACCTAAGGTGAGAAGCCTAAGGCGTGTGGAAATACAGATTGTTAGGGAAATCGGCAAAATAGAGCGGAACCTTCGGAAGAACGCTTGCTTGGGATCTTTGCTTCGGCGAGGGATCCTAAGTTGCAATAACTAGTACCACCCGACTGTTAAATACAAACATAGCTTTCTGCAAGACTGAAAAGTTGTGTACAGAAAGTGATTCCTGCCCAGTGCAAGTCAGTCAATACCCGGTTCAACGGGAGTAAGCTCTTGTAAACGGCGGGAGTAACTATAACTCTCTTAAGGTAGCCAAATGCCTTGTCGTATAAGTAACGACGTGCATGAACGGACTAACGCGGTGGTAACTGTCCCAACATTCTATTCCGTGAAACTACAGGACGGCGAACGGTCCGTCACGCACCGTTGGGAAGAGAAGACCCCATGGAGTTTTACTGCAGCTTATTCGTGATATACTCTTTTACATGCAGAGTGTAGCTGGGAGCATAGATGCCATATTTTCGGATATGGCGGAGCAATAATGGAACACCAGCCTTGTAAAGGGGCATGTCTAACTCACAAGTAGCTTGTGAGGACATGTGTAGGTGGGCAGTTTCGGTGGGGCGCCAGACCTTGGAAAAGATATCCAAGGTACCCTAAGGTCAACTCAAACGGGACAGAAATCCGTTGAAGAGTGGAAAGGCAAAAGTTGGCCTGATGGGACCCTCGACAGCAAGGGGTCCCGAGACGAAAGTCTGGCTTAACGATCCTTTACAATCTTTTAGTAGGTGGTAAAGGTGATAGAAAAATTACCCTGGGGGTAACAGAGTTGTCGCAGGCAAGAGTCCATATCGACCCTGCGGCTTGCTTCCTCGATGTCGGTTCTTCCTATCCTGGCCATGCAGCAATGGCCAAGGGTGGGGCTGTACGCCCATTAAAAGGGAACGTGAACTGGGTTTAGACCGTCGTGAGACAGGTCGGATTCTATCTAACGGTGCTGTTGGGAATTTGAGAGCAACGTGCGTCCAGTACGAGAGGAACAACGCGCGGTCGCCTCTGGTGAGGGGTTGTTCGACAGAGCATGCCCCACAGCTACGCGGTAAATCATAAACGCTGAAAGCATCTAAGCGTGAAGGATGCCTCGAAAATAGATTCCCATTCTTATACAAAATAGTAATTCGCGTGTTAGAACCACGAATTTGTATTGCCGTACAAATTACGATTTCTAATAACGATTATAGACGGGGGCTGGTGACAGCAACCGTAAGTTTAAGACGAGCTCACCCGTAAAAGACGGGGTAGGTGAGTCAGGCGGTGTAAACACGAAGCTTTGGCGACGTGCGTAGCCGGCCGATCTCAATAGAGCGAGTGTCTGGACTGGAAAAGGAACATATGGATCCTGGCTTTGAATCAGCCAGAATACGTTTTCATACACGGAATTGACTTCAAACAAACGATATAAC
>CAYPTZ010000062.1:0-10375 GCA_964413395.1 uncultured archaeon
GACATTAATTTGTTCAAAATATTTTAATGATCAAGAGATGTTAGATAAAATTTTGTCTCTATTAAAAGCAAACGTAAAAGAAAATAAGCTACAATATGGATCTTTTATTATCCATCTTTTTAATTTAATTGATTCAAATCAACCGATATCTAAAAATATCTTGAATGCTGAGCATAAGAAGATATATTACAATGAAAATTTTTCCGAATTACGAGACATTCTCAATATTTTTGAAGATGTAAATTCTAACTTGTTAGTAATTTAAATTAAGGTGGTTAATAAAAATTTCAATTAAATCGATAAAAAAAGAAGAAGATCAAGAAAAAATACTTTATAAATTTCTAAATTATCATTTCAATCTTGTAAAAAATACAAAGCTACCCTATGGAAGAGAATTTGCAATTATTGATTTTCTAACAGATAAATCTACTATTGGTTTTAAATATCATGAGGCAAAAAAATTTATTGATGAGCTCTTAAATAAGGAAATATTAGAATTTGACCAGCATGGTGCATTTTCTGGAACAAATATTACCATGAAAGGAATCAATTTGTTGGAAACCCTAAAAAAAAAATTTACTTCGGAAGTGTTAGAGAATAATTTTCCTATTGTGAAAAAATCAGATTACATTGCCAATACATATATAAGAGGTATTTCAAATGAATCAAATTCTACCATTTCTCCCCAAAAGCCAATATCAGAAGAAATGATTTTTATATTTTTAAAATTTCAACATGGAGTTACAAAAAAATCTGGACTTCCCTATCTTAGAGAAATTGTTGCAGAAGATTTTTTAAAAGAAATTTTTGAACTAAGCTATGAACAGGCAAGTAAATTTTTAAATTATCTAATAGAAACTGGATTAAATAAGGAAGATCAATGGGGTGCTTTCCCTGGTGCAACAATTACTAAAAAAGGTATTCAATTTTACAAAAGTAAAAGAGAAAAATATGAAAAAAAGGATAATTAATTTGGTAATTTTGCATTATATATTATTGATATTTTCTGAATCTAATTCTGTTGAATCAATACCTTCCAGAATTGCTAATTCTTTTTTAATCAATAAGTATAAACCAGTTGCATTGATCGGTTTATGAACAAATAAATCACAATTTAACCATTTTCTGTCATGTCTTGTTTGTGCATCTATATATATATCAAATCTTGAATGAGCTGCACTTAATCCAATTAAAAATATTTTTTGTAAGTTAATATTTTTTTTAATTCTATAGCAAAACTGAAAAGCTTCAAAGTATCCTTCATCCATATCCAAGACAATGATATCAACACTTTTAGACCCGAGAATTATATAAGCTTGCTCAATATTTTGACAATGGTATAGACTATATCCTTTATCCTCTAAAACAGAAGTAAATTTTGATATGAATTGACTTTCTTCTAGGTGGACTAATAAAATTGTTTTATGATGTTTTTTCATTTCCATTTTCATAATCTCCTTTAATAATCATCTTTTCCTTTAATTCTAGGATAATACCTAGTGTGGAGTAAATGATGTGCTTCTTTACTACCTAATCCTTTTAGGAATGTTGAATAAAGGCGTTGAACTGCTTTATTTTCATGAGAAAAACGAACTTCATATTGTTTGTCAAGATTATAAATTGCTTTTGCCCGTTTTTCGAGAGTAACTCTGTCTAAACCCCTTGGTTGACCTCCTCCATTAATACATCCTCCAGGGCATGCCATTATTTCAATGAAGTGATAATTGTTCGGATTTCCGTTTCGAATTTCTTCACAAATTTTTGCTGCGTTGGCCAACCCACTGGTAGTAACACAATTAATCTTTATTTCAGGAGTGATTTCAATTACTGCTTTATGTGTTCCTCCTAAACCTCTAATTGATTTGATTTCAATGTTCTCTAGATTTTTTTTATTTACTAACCAATATCCCGATCTTAAAGCAGCTTCCATTACTCCACCAGCAGCTGCAAATATTTTTCCTGCACCAGTAGATTCCCCTAAAGGATTATCATAATCTGAATCTTCTAAAGTTGCTAGATTAATTCCAAATCTTTTTAATGTTCTTACCAATTCACGTGTAGTTAGTACTGCATCTGTATTAGGGAGTCCATCATTAACCAGATCAGTTCTATATCGTTCAAATTTCTTAGCCATACAGGGCATAATTGCTACTTGATATATTGTTTTTGGATTTGTATTTGTCTGTGTGGCCCAATGACTTTTTATAATAGCACCTTGCATAGACATTGGAGATTTGCATGTACTCATATGAGGGATTAAATCTGGATATTGCTGTTCCATGAATTTGATCCATGCAGGGCAACAAGTACTAATCATGGGTAAAGTTTTATTTTGGGTTAATCTTTTGACCAATTCATTACTTTCTTCCATAATTGTTAAATCTGCACCAAATACTGTGTCAAATACTGCATCAAATCCCATTCTTTTAAGGGCAGTAACTAATTTTCCTGAGACATCCGTTCCAGCAGGGAATCCAAATTCTTCTCCAATAGTCGCACTAATAGATGGTGCAACTTGCACTGTTGTAATGAAATTTTTATCTAATATTTTTTCTTCCACTTTATCTTGAATACTTCTTTCACGAAGAGCTCCTGTAGGACAAACTCTGACACATTGTCCGCATAAAACACATGAAGATTCATGGATTGTTCGATCAAATGCACTTGTGACTATGGAATTGAATCCCCTTTTAGAAAGATCAATCGCATGCACATGTTGAATTTCATCACAAACTTTTACACATCTTTGGCATAAAATACATTTATTTGGATCTCTTACTAAAGCCATGCTTGTTTGATCCAATGGGTTTGATCTTTTCTCACCAATATATACATGATCTCTTATTTCATATATTGCAGCTAACTCCTGTAATTCACAATCTTGATTACGTACACAATACAAACAATCCATTGGATGATTAGCTATAAGTAATTCAATAATTGTTTTTCTTATTTCCTGAATTCTAGGGGTATTTGTTTTAATTATCATACCATCAGAAATATATGTGCTACATGATGGTACGGGTCTAGGATTTCCTTCGACTTCAACAACACACATTCTACATGAACCTGTTGGTGTAATTTCTTTTAGATAACATAAAACGGGGATGTAAATTCCTTGTTCACGGGCAATTTCAAGAATTCGTTTTGGTTCATAATATGTTAAGTTTTTTCCATCTATTGTAATTGTAATTGACATTTTGTTTTCCTCCTCATTTTAAAAATATTGCATCAAATTTACAATTTGATTGACATAATCCACATTTAATGCATTTTTCTTGCACAATGTAGTGATTTTGTTTTTTCTCACCTAATATTGCGTCATTTGGACAATTTAATTTACATATTCCACATCCTATACAATTTTCATTGTTAATTGTAAACTCTAATAAACCTACACAATATTTAGCAGGACATTTATTTTCATATAAATGAGCTTCATATTCTTCTCTGAAGTATTTTAATGTTGACAATACAGGATTAGGTGCGGTCATTCCAAGACCACATAAAGACGTATCCTTGATTACTGAGGCTAATCTCTCTAACGACATCATTGATTTCATTCTGTCTACTACTTCTGCATCTGTTTTTGGTTTGACTGTCAATTTTGTGATTGTTTCTAACATTCGTTTCGTCCCTTCACGACAAGGGATGCACTTACCACAACTTTCTTCCGAGATGAAATTCATGAAAAATTTTGCAGTATCAACCATGCATGTACTTTCATCCATAATAACTAAACCACCAGATCCCATGATGGCGCCAGTAGTTTTTAATTCTTCATAATCAATTTTAGTATTAATTAAATGTTTTGGAATACATCCTCCTGATGGCCCTCCAATTTGAGCTGCTTTGAATTTTTTGCCATCCGGGATTCCTCCTCCTATATTTATAATATCTTTGATTGATACTCCCATTGGAACTTCTACTAATCCAGCATATTTAATTTTACCTGTCAATGCGAATACTTTAGTTCCTTTTGATCCTTCTGTACCCCATTTGGCAAATTCTGTAGCACCTATATTTAAGATTTTCGCAATTTGAGCAATAGTTTCGACATTATTAACTACAGTTGGTTTTCCCCATAATCCACTAGTCGTTGGGTATGGAGGTTTAATTCTTGGGGTACCCCGGTTTCCTTCTATTGATTCTATGAGTGCGGTTTCTTCTCCACAAACAAATGCTCCTGCACCCTTTTTAATTTCGATCTCAAAATTAAATCCTGAATTTAAAATATTATCTCCAAGTAAACCTTTTTTTTTTGAATTGTCAATTGCTATTTTTAAATTTCGAATAGCTAATGGATATTCTGCTCGACAATAAATAAAACCTTTTTGAGCTCCTACGGCAAATCCCATTATTGTCATCCCTTCTATCGCAGAATAAGGGTCAGATTCTAAAACTGCTCTGTCCATGAATGCTCCAGGATCGCCCTCATCAGCATTCATGATTGTATATTTTATTCCATCTTCAGTTTTAGTATTTGAAATAAATTCCCATTTTTGACCAGTTAAAAATCCTCCTCCTCCTCTGCCTCTTAATCCACTACTCTTAATATCATCAATCACTTTTTTAGGATTATTTTCTTCTAAAACATCAGCTAAGGCTTTATATCCATTCTCATAACAAATGTATTCGTCTATTGATTCTGGATTTATCACTCCACATCTTGAAAGGACAAATTTTTTTTGATTTTTAAAATAATGAAATTCTTTAATATCTGGGATATTTTGATAATTATTTTCTTCATTCGAAATATATTGTCCTATTGCCCATTCTTCAATGATTTCACCATTTTGGATTGTTTTTTGAACAATATCTGATATTTTATCATAAGTTATTTTTTGATATACAATTCGTGCACTATTTGGAAGTTTTATATCTAAAATTGGTTCTATAAAACATGCTCCAACACACCCCACAGGGATTACTTCTGCATCCAATTTGAATTTTTGGAGTTCACTTAGTAGTGTATTATAGGTTTCTTGAGCCCCTGCGGCTAATCCACAAGTTCCCATTCCAATGAAGATTATTGGTTTTGAATTGTTTATACGAGTAATGTTCTTAATTTGATCAGGAGTAAATGTAATATTGCTTCTGTCGATTTTCGATGAATTTCGATTATTTTTTTTTGGTTCTGCCATTTTTTACACCTTATTCATATTTTCTAAATATCTTTTTTATTTCTCCTGCTTTGACATTACCATAAAAATCATTATCAATATTTATTACTGGTGCAAGGGAGCATGCTCCTAAACAAGCAACTACATTAAAAGAAAATTTTCCATCTTTTGTAGTTTCCCCTATTTTGCATTTTAATTCTTGTTCAATAACCGGAATAAGCCTCTCTGAGCCTTTAACATGACATGCAGTTCCACGACATAAATTAATTATATGTCTCCCTAAAGGTTTTAATCGAAATTGTGCATAAAAAGTTGCAACTCCATATATTTTAGATGGTGGAATTGCTAAATATTCTGCCACAGCGTATATATTATTCTCCGAAAGGAATCCAAATTCTTTTTGTATTTCTTGTAATACAGGAATTAAAGAGCTTGAGTCTTCAGTCGGAAATTGTTGTAATATTGTTGTAATTTTTGAAGTTGAAGCCATTTTTTTATCTCATATCCTTTTTTCCAATAGAAAATGAAGGATGACACTTTAAAAAAATTATTATTTTCAAACATTTAAAGTTCATATTCCTAAAAAATGATACTTTTTAATAGTATAATATGTATAAATAACAATTCAAATTATAATATAAAAAAAAAATCCATTATTGGAACATAATATGATCTTAAATGAATAAATCACTACATTTTAAATCTCTTAACAGCATTTTAATGGATGTTTTTGATTATTCTTTATATATATTAACTTAAGTACAATAAAAATTAAAATTTATTGAAAATTAAAATTATATTTTTTTAAGAATAATTTTGCTCGTTCTTGCTGTTTTTTTAAATAACCACGTTTTAGTATAGGGTATTCTTTTGGATTTATTTTTAGGAGATTATATGCCTTTATTTTCAATTCTTCAATTTTATGTAATTCTGTTAATTCATATTCATATTGACTGGATTGTTCTATAGGCATTTCGTTTAATTTCCATTTAACAAAATTTTCTGATGACTCTTTAAATGAAGGAAAATGTTGAGATTTATGTTCTTCGACTTCATAGGCATAAAAAATAGGGATAATATCTTCAAATACAATATTATTTAATCGGTTTTCAAATGAATTTTTAAAAGTTAGTAATGCAACTTCGCTATTTTGAACTTCAATATTTTGTTCTGTCTCATCTTTAAGATCTGAATGAGTTTTAATAACTTTAACCGAATTTTTTAAAGGTAAGATTATAGTGCGTGAAATTCTTGGTTTTAATTGATATTTAAAATTTATTGAATCATTTTCATCCATTTTTGGAATATACCAAGAATATTGGAGTCCATTTTTCTTTAATTTTGTATCTGGTTGCAATTCAGGTTCTTTTCCATTAATAGTTACTTCAGTAATTTCATAATTATAAGGGATAATATCTTGGATTAATGCTTCTTCAATAGGATCATCAGATTCATTATCAACTATATTAGATATATAATATTCTGGATTCAAGATATCATTATTTTTATTATTAATTGAAGAAAAATCGACTGAAATATCTATATCTTTTTGATTTTCAATACTTTTACCTGAAGATCTTTTTATAATCATTCGATTGTGAATTACTTCCTTAATTTCAACAGAATGCTCATTAAGGACCCGAGTTGCTAGATCTTTCATATCATTTAAGTCAGAATTAAAATTTTTTACAAGATTTTCAATAGGAATGTCTTCAATTTCAGGCATTATAGAATCTTCAACATTTATTATTTTACTTAGATCTTGAATTTGTTTTTGGACTAATTTATACTCTTCTTCTTCAATTTGATGAATATCTTCTAATTTCTGTTCAAATCTTACTATTGAATTTATATATTTATCATATAATTCTTCATTGTTGAGATCTTCGGCAATTTCTAATATTTTTCTACAATTTATGATAGATGATAGTATATGATCTTGGTTTTTTTCTTCTTCTAAAATTTGAATTAATTCTTCTAATAAAATCTCTTTTTCTTTTTGAATTGAATCTATTTCATTTTCTTCTTTTTCTAACAGAAGCAATTGCCTTTCTAATTCAATTAACCTTGCTTTTTTCTTTTCCCGTTCATTTTTTGAAATTTTATTAGTTGAAGGTTGTTTTGTGATCTCTGCCGTTGTTCATCCACTCATACTATTGTGAGTTCTTTTATCTATTTAATGATTCTATATTCCAATATTTGTATTTTTTTTTGAAAAATTTATTGATTTATTTCAATATTCTTAAGTCAAGTTAAAATCGATATCATTTAAAATATCATCAAATTGTTTAAATGGCGAAACATCTCCTGAGAAATTTACAAATTTTTTCCCAAACTTTGAATTAAATTTGGAAAAAATTAATTTCATTACCTTTAATATTCGGTTCTTAGGTTCATTCAATACAGCTCTACCCAAAATATAAAAAGGTATCGATTTTTCTGAATAAAAAAGATATCGCCAATTTCCTGATAAAAAGGAATCAATCCGAGATTTATTTATTTCAAAAGAAAAATTTTGTAACGCTGAAACAAAACCTCCAAATAATGTTAGGTCGAATTCCATATCTGGCGAATAAGAATAAACTTCTAAACCTGATTCAGTTATTATCCAAAAATCATTTAAAATACCTAAAGAAGTTCCAGTTTGATAACTAACATCATTTAAATCTTGAATTATTTTATTTAATTGTTCTAAATAAAAAGATATTTTTTCATTTTCTTTACTTTTTTGATATATTTCAATTATCAATTCAATAGCTTTTTTATGTTCATTAATTGGGATTTTTAATTGTTGATATAAATTCAATGCAGTTATTAATTCAAAAGCAGCTTCTTTATAATGTTCAAGTTTACTTAATGCAAATCCTAAGTTATAATGAAATCCTCCAATTGCGATAATTTCATTAACTCCATTTTGATTTAATACTGATATGATTTCTTGTAATAATTTTATTATTTCATCATATTTTCCTTTATTTAATAAAACTTGAGATAAAATTCTCCCAATTTTGATATATTGTTTAAATTCATTTATTTCTTCTGAATTTTTTAGAGCTAATTTGTAATTTTCTATTTGTTTTTTAGTGTCTTTCAAATACCCATAAATATTCCCCATTATCAAATAAGCAGATATTGTTTTTTGAATTTCACTCCGTTTTGTCCATATTTGTATAGCTTCTATGAAATTTTCAATAGATTGGTTAAATAATTGAGACCATTGAAGTAAACTATTATATTTTGAAAAACCAATAATTTTCAATTCATCCAATATTTTGTAGTGATATTCCAATCCCAATTCATATAACAATTGAGCATATTGATTTTCTAGTGAGGCAAAATCATCCGAATCTTTTGAAATTAGAAGGGCCTCCTCAAAATAGGAAATTGCCTTATCTCTAAAACCTAATTTACTTGATGTTCGAGCTTTATATGTGAAAAATTGAATTCTGTTAATATAATTGATTTTGCCAATTAATAAGCTTTCGAATATATCATACGCTTGTTGAAATTCCTTTTTTTTGTAATGATTAAATCCAATCATAAATTCAGAAAGTTCTGAATATTTTGAATAATTTAAATTTTCGGCCAGATAGTTTAAATCTTTGAAATATTTGATGGATGAATTATATTTGCCAAATTGAAATAAAATAGTTGCAAGAAGATAGGTAGCTTCCATCACAAGATTCTGTTGTGCTTCAATTTGAAATTTAAGTAATGCTTTTCTAACCAAGGGATATGCTGCTTTAAGATTTTTGTTCTGATATAGTTGCACTCCTTTTTGAAAATCTTCAATAGCTATGCTTAATGAATATGAAGGCTCTATATCTAAATCGAATGAGTTTATATTTTCTTCCTTTACCAAATACCCAACACCATCATTTAACTAATGAGTTATTTTCTTAAAAAATCTTTCAAGCTTATTTTATTTTTTAAAGTTGAAATATTAATATTCAATAAAATAATATTTGTGATTTGAATTAAAAATAATGGAAAATATATGATTTGATATGGAACAAAAAATAAATTATTCTTTATTAACGGAAAATGATGAATATAAATACTTTATTAATGGAGAATGGAAAAAATCAAAAACTAATTCTCTTATTGAAGTGAAAGACCCATATAATGAGGAATTAGTTGGAAAATTTCAAGCTTGCTCAAAACAAGAAATTGATGAAATGGTTAAGGTGGCAAAAAATTCTCAAGAATGTTGGAACTTAACTCCATTAAGAGAAAGATCTGATGTTCTTCAAAAAGCTGCCAATATAATGGAGGATAATGCTGAAACATTAGGTAATATATTAATGCATGAAATTGGGAAACCTATTAAAAGTGCGATTTCTGAAATTACTCGAACTGCTGATATATTTCGCTTTACTGCTGAATCTGGTCTAAATTTAGAAGGAAAAACCATTGTTGGTGATGCTTTTCAGGGATATTCTCGAGGAAAAGTATCTATGACATACAGAGTCCCATTAGGTGTAATATTATGCATAGGCCCTTATAATTATCCCTTTAATTTGACTGGTTCTAAAATTGCTCCCGCATTGATGGCTGGAAACTCTGTAATTGTTAAACCACCCACTTATGGTTCTATCACTACCCTAGCTTTTGGTGAGATATTAAAGATGGCTGGATTACCTTCTGGCGTCCTAAATATAATTACTGGTCGAGGATCTGAAATTGGGGATTATTTGGTATCCCGTGAAGATATAAATATGATTGCTTTCACTGGTTCTACCAAAACGGGGAAAAAAATATCCGAAATATCAGGTATGAAATCGTTATTACTTGAATTAGGTGGTAAAGACGCAGCAATTGTATTGGATGATGCAGATCTTAATTCAACTGTTAATTCAATTGTTAAAGGCGCATTTTCATTTAGTGGTCAAAGATGTACTGCTGTAAAACGAGTATTATCAATGCCAAAAATTTCTGATATTTTAATTGAAAAAGTAGTAGAAGAAGTAAAACAACTGACTGTCGGAAATCCTGTTGAAAACTGTACAATTGGGCCTTTAATTGATTCAAAACAGGCAGATTATGTCCAAGAATTAATTGACGATGCTTTACAAAAGGGAGCTAAACTATTAATTGGTAATAAGCGTGAAAAGAATATAATGTGGCCAACTGTGTTAGATAATGTAACTACTGATATGCGAATTGCTTGGGAAGAACCATTTGGGCCTGTTTTACCCTTTATTAGGATTGAAACCATGGAACAAGGGATTGAGATTTCTAATAAATCAGAA
>CAYPTZ010000063.1:0-5928 GCA_964413395.1 uncultured archaeon
TCGCAGCAAATAAAAAAGGAATTCCAATAATTCTTGATCCTGTTGGAGTAGGAGCAACATCCTATCGGACAAACACAATAAAAGATCTCCTTTCAATAGGTAAACCAACGATTATTCGAGGAAATGCTTCAGAAATTAAAGCCTTAGCAGGAGAAAGTGCACAAACTAAAGGTGTCGATAGTACATCCACATCAAATACTGCAATCGAAGCTGCTCGATCTTTAAGTAAAAAATATGACTGTGTAGTCTGTGTCAGCGGTGAAATCGACTATATTGTTCAAGAAGATATGGATTTAGGAATAGCAGGAGGGCATTCAATGATGTCAAAAGTAACGGGTTTAGGATGTACTGCCACTGCCATAATTGGAGTTTTTAGTGCTGTGAGTGATAGCTCCTTTAACGCAGCTGCTCATGCAATGATTGCAATGAAAACTGTTGGAGAAATGGCTTCAGAAAAAGCTATTGGGCCTGGAAGTTTCCAAGTTCATTTTCTTGATGGATTATATACAATTAATAAAAATGATTTACAGAATCGATTAAAATTGGAAAAAAAAAAATGAGTGGCATATATTTAGTTACCGATCAAAATTTAATGGGAAATAGGAACATTGAAGAGGTCGTTTCACAAGCTGTGCAAGGTGGAGTTTGTATTGTCCAATTACGTGAGAAAAATATTTCTCTTCGTTTATTTATTGAAAAGGCCCAAAAATTAAAAAAAATTCTCACACCTCACAATATTCCTCTAATAATTAATGACCGAATTGATGTTGCTTTAGCAGTTAAAGCGGATGGAGTTCATATTGGTCAAGACGATATTCCTTATTACATTGCTCGTAATCTATTGGGGAAAAATGCAATTATCGGGCTTTCAGTAGAAAATCTCACCCAAGTGGAAGAAGCACAAAATTTTGATGTAGATTATTTGGGAATAAGTTCGATATTTCCCACAGATACCAAATCAAATCTTAATCATATTTGGGGTTTAGAAGGGTTACAAAAAGTACGAAAGATTTCTAAGCATAATTTAATTGCCATTGGAGGGATAAATGCAGAGAATGCTGCCTCAGTATTTCAAGCTGGAGCTGATGGAATTGCTGTAGTTTCCAATATCTGTGCAGCTAAAGATCCAAAATCTGCTGCAAAGAAACTCTATGAAATCTATATAAGAAATAAAAATCAGGATGTGTAATTATGAATCAATATACCAGACTTTTAACGATCGCAGCCTCAGATAGTGGAGGTGGAGCTGGAATTCAAGCCGATTTGAAAACATTTGCAGCTCTTGGGTGTTATGGTATGTCGGTTATTACTGCTGTAACTGCCCAAAATACACTTGGTATATCGAATATGTATCCAATATCTCCAGAATTTGTAAATAAACAAATCAAAGCTATTATGTCTGATATTGGTGTAGATGCAATTAAAATCGGGGCGTTATTATCGCAAGAAAATATGTCTTCTATTATTAAAATTATAGAGATTTATAACGTGAAACAAATTGTTATTGATCCTCTTATTTTTTCTACCACTGGGACACGTTTACTAGATGAAAATGCAATTGATTTCTTTAAAACTAAATTTTCTCCTCTTGGAACAATTATAACTCCTAATCTCCAAGAAGCAGCGATATTACTTGATTACCCCATTGATAGTTTTTTACATGCTGAGATCAATGAATTAAAAAGTATTTGTCGAAAGCTTCGTGATTATACTGGGAAAGCTGTAATTTTAAAAGGGGGACATAGTTTACACCAACAGCAAATTAATCAATCGATTGATTTACTCTACCTAAAAGGTGAAAATAAATTCTTTACTTTTACATCAGAATATATAAAAACATCAAATACACATGGAACTGGGTGTACCTTTTCTTCAGCGATTGCATCATTTTTAGCAAGAAAATTTTCTATCTACGAAGCTGTCAATAATGCAAAAGAATTTATTACGGGTGCCATAAAAGCGGGCTCAAAATACCAAATAGGGAGAGGAAAAGGGCCCATCCATCATTTCTACCGCGATTGGGTGTAGATTTTTGAAAAATCATATTCAAATCACGTGGTCGGGTTAAAAATATTTTTTTTTATCTGCTTTTCTTCTTTTGAGGTAAGAAGCTGGAATTTATCGGAACCTTTTAATAAATAGCCTTAAGAAATAGCCCGCAATTTTTTATTTCCTTAGTTAGGTTTTTATGGGAAAAAATCCCCCGCAGGCTGCACAATGCGGAGAGTTATTCTACAAAATTTATATAATCAGCAACCACTCTATAGGTTTAATTATACTTTTATCAAATTTTACAAAAAGAATATCTAACTGAAAAGTAAAGAAAAAAAAAGATGTCCCCTAATTAAAAAAAAATCCTATTTATTCATGCCTCGGAGGGAGGTTCTCCCTACCCAAGCAACAAAGATCATGAAAGTGAGTCCTGAAACAATAGCGTAAAACGAAATTTGAGGGTTTGGAATTATAGGGTCAGGAATAGGATCATCCTCTTCCGGAATTTCTTCCTCAGGCTCTTCGATAGGAATAGGATTATATAATAGATCAATTCTTGCCATTATTACATCGATTTCAGCATCACTGAGGGTCCAATTCCAATAATTTTCCAAGAGGGAATAATTTCCATAGGCTCCAATGGTTGTGTTATCATAACCTGCCCCATGGGCTGGCGAACTGGCAGAAATATTTAGCCCATCATCTACTGTAAATGGGAGTTTATCATCTCCTATTGGTGAGGATGCATTATAGAAAAGCGGATTTTCAAAGAAATCCGTTGCGTTTAGATCATCGATAATTTGAGATGAAATGTTATAACCTATATTATATCCTCCTACAATTGAAGAATAGATGTCATTCCAATACACATCTGTAGAATTAACAATAATGTTATTCAGTATAAGAGCGGTTGAATTATTTTGGACTCCGATGCTAGTTGTTGAAAGATTGTAAAATGTATTACCGATAATTACCATATTAGTGATATTTTTTCTAATGTCAATACCCCAATCAGAGCAATCCAATATAACATTCCCAACAAAGCTGATATTTTCATGCGTCCCCTTCATATTTGATTCAATAAATAAACTCTGATTCGCAAATCCTTCACAGAAATTTTGTTCAATAACAACATTAAAAGCCATTTCATCGGGAGCAGTTGAATTTGTGTAAAAGAAACTAAGTGTTGAATTCCCAATTTCAGCTTCAAGGGTCCCATGAAAATAATTATTCTGAATTATGTGGTTGAATCCATAGAATTGGCAATAGATGGTTTCATTTTCACTATTCGTTTCATTCCAGATGAGTCGATTGACTTCATTATTGCTGACTGTCCAATTGACACCTCGAACTAAGAATCCTTTATTACATTGATAAATACTATTGTTACTGATGGAAATATTGGCGAGATCTCGCAAATCAGAATTCCAAGATCCTCCAATTGCAATTCCTGTAATATTATAGACATAATTTTGAGTTATGTTGATGTTCGATCCATTAATTAATATCCCATTTTGGCCCCATTCTTCTAACTGATTGGTGATATTAAAGCCTGTAACGTTGATGTAGGATGCTTCAATGGAGATTCCGCGAGTAATATTAACTGAATTTAAAGGTTCTGCTTTCAATGAAATGGGTTCAGTTGAATTTCCTGAAGATGTAATATTTACACATTCATCATAATTCCCTGATTTAACGATAATCTCTGTCCCAGGTTCCGCAACTGAGATTGCTTGCTGAATAGTCAGAAAAGGATCGGATTCGTTTCCACTATTAGTATCATTTGCATTGATATTGTGTTGATCAACATAGAGTGTCACTGTTGCACTACTTCGTGGACTTTGGGGGATGGAAAAGGAGGGATTATAATCTGAAGAAGGTATAATACCAATAATAAAAATAATCATGAAGGAGTATATTATCAAGTGTGATACTATATTTTTTCGAAAAATCTTCATAACTTATTTATAGGTGTTCCATCATATAGGTGTTTCTTAATACAGATAATTCCTTAATCTTTAGTAATCAGAAAATAATGGAATTTCAATGGGAATTTCTCGAAGAGTTACCATTTTTACAAAATTTTTAGATTATTATACAAGGGAAGATTGGTTTGGTTGAAATTAAAAAAAAATAACTCAAAAAAAAAATTAATTGGAAGTTATTATACTCCAAAACCTTTGTCCGATTTTATTGTTAATTGGGCCTTTTCTGATATGGATCCAAATAAAATTTTAGAGCCAAGTTGTGGGAATGGTGTGTTTTTTCATAGCATTATTGAATATTTTGGGGAAAAAACAAGTGAACAACCATTTTCTATTCAAGGAATTGAAATAATAAAGGATGAGGCTAATATATCTAATCAATACTGTTCTTCATTACCCCAATTAACAATTCAAGCAGAGGATTTCTTTTTAATATTCAATAACAAGCTAAAACATGAAAAATATGACCTAATTATCGGAAATCCTCCCTATATTAGGTATCAATATTTAACAGTAGAACAACGGGAATTACAATCTCAAATACTTCTTAGGAATGAAATGAAATCCAATAAATTAATTAATGCATGGGTGGCTTTTGTAGTTGCCTGTGTGGAGATCTTATCAGATAATTCTAAAATTGGATTAGTAATTCCAGCTGAATTAATGCAAGTAAGCTATGCTCAAGATTTACGCAAATTCTTAATTAATTCCCTCTCAAGAATTACAATTATTGCTTTTTCAGAATTGATTTTTCCAGAAGTTCAGCAAGAAGTGATTTTACTATTAGGAGAAAAAAAAACCGAAAAAAGCAACAATACAAAAAAAGCAAAAAAAGGAAAAAAAACAAAATGTGAATTTAATTTCATCCAAAAAAATAATATTGCTGATTTAAATGATTGTATTTTGTTAGAAAATACCATTCCTGGTAATTTAGTTGAACATTCATCGGATAAATGGACTAAATATTTTCTAAATGAAATTGAATTATTTGTAATTCGAAAATTGAAACAAGATACGCGTTTTCAGCAATTTTCTGCTATCATAAAGGTGGATGTGGGAATTACTACTGGGGCGAATAAATATTTCAGCGTAAATAAAGACACTGTCGAAGAATATCATTTACAGAATGTCACCTGCCCATTGATTGGAAGAAGTTCTCATTCTCGGGGAATTTTTTTTACTAAAGAGGATTGGGAATACAATCAAACTCAAAAATCTGATGCTTTCTTAATTAAATTTCCCGATATTGCTTTGGATACATATCCGAAAAAGCACAAAGAATATATCACCTATGGCAAGCTGCAAGGAATTCCGAAAGGATATAAATGTAGTGTTAGAAAAACATGGTATATTGTTCCTTCAGTATATAGTCCTGATGCATTTTTTTTACGACGAAATGATAAATTTCCAAAATTCGTGTTTAATGAGATAAATGCAGTGAGTACCGACACTATGCATCGTGTTAAATTAAAACGAAAAATCAATCCAAAAATTATATTACTATCATACTATAATAGCATCGCCTTAGCATTCACGGAAATTGAAGGAAGAAGTCATGGAGGAGGTGTGTTAGAATTAATGCCTGGAGAAGTAGAAAATCTCTTAGTTCCAATATTATCTGATTCGAATCTTGAAAAAATTGATTCCTTAATTTCAAAACTTGATAAAATAATTCGAACTAAGAGAAATATTGATTCGATATTGGATGAAATTGATGCATTTATAATAGAGCAATTAAATTTAAACCCCATAATTCCAAGAATTTTCAGAATTATATGGAAGAAGCTTATGTATCGACGTCAAAATCGAAAAAAAAAGAATGCAGCTTTTGAAAATTTTTCAACTTTTTATTCATCTTATATCTTGACATTCGGGTTTTTTTCGGTTATATTTTAATTTAATAACATTTAAATTTCCCTGTCAAGGGTCTTTTTATTATAACAAAAATTTA
>CAYPTZ010000063.1:5938-10337 GCA_964413395.1 uncultured archaeon
CCTATTAAATAACAACACTTAATTAGGAATTGTTCCTATTAATTGTATGCAAATTGAAAACTTGAAAAAATAATTAGTGCCTAACGAATATATTATCTTTCTATGGCCATTTTTCAACTCTCAACTGGTTTGGATATAATTTACATTCTAAATCCTTTTTTTTTTTACAATTCCCTTCTTTATGCCAACTTTTATAAAAACTTGCCTCTAATCCTAGTTCATGATACAAAATTTCATTCGTCCTATTGTTATCTGTCTCTGTTCCTTCCAGAATAAAATATTAGTTGCTGAAGATTTTGAGCATTTTAAGCAGGAAGTCTTTTATCGCCCCCCTGGAGGTGGTATCAATTTTGGCGAACGTGGTACTGATGCTGTTATTCGAGAATTTCAGGAAGAATTTGCACTCGACCTTACCGATATTCAATATTTATTTACTTTAGAAAACATCTTTGAGTTTGAAAATCACCCAAGGCATGAAATTGTCTTGGTCTATGATGCAAAATTAGTTGACGCTTCTCTTTATGGAACAATTCTTTCAGGAATTGAAGGAAATGAAACCCTTAAAGCGTATTGGCGATCATTACATGAAATTGAGAACGACCACTATCCCTTGTATCCCCAAGGTTTGAAAGAAAAATTAACCAAAATGAATTTTTAATGGTAGTAAAGGATAATTTTAGAAATCTTTATACATTGATGTCAGAATAAAGATAAAAAACACGATATTTAGAATTTCACTGATTTTTTATAAGATCCGTGAAATTATACAAAAAATGATAAATTAAAGAATAATGAAAAATTGAAATAATTACATTACATAGGAATATATATATGAAACGTAGTTCCTTGTTCTAATTTTGAATCAATAATTATTTTTCCTTGGTGTTTTTGAATGATGGAGTTACAAATAGATAATCCAAGACCTGTACCATTTGATTTCGTAGTGTAAAAAGGATCGAAAATTTTTACTTGATTTTCTTCTGAAATTCCTGGTCCTTCATCCGAAATTGATATAATAATATATTTTCCTGGTATTAATTCAATTGAATTCTCTGGTTCCAGTAATAGATTGTCTGTTTTGATGGAAATATTACCTCCCTTATTCATTGCCTGATTGGCATTAATTATTAAATTTTGAATTACTTGGCGTAATTGGCCTTTATCAACATTAATTTTCCATAATCTAGGATTAAAGGTAAAAGTAGGTTTCGATTTGGAACCACTTAAAGAAAAATTCACTGTTTCAATAATTAAATCATTAATATCAACCGAAGTTTTTTCAATGACAGTTCCCCCTTTTGATAGTGTCATCAATTGTTCAGCTAAATTTTTTGCTTGATTTGTCGCATTAATTGCATCGTTAAGTGAATTTTGTAAATCTTCTTTAGAACTTATATCCAATTCTTCGATATCATCTTGAACCATATCAATATTGCCAATAATTGAGGTTAAAAGGTTATTAAAATCATGAGCTACGCCTCCAGCAAGAATTGTGATGGATCTTAATCTTTCTTGAGACATGACCATGTTTTTAATCTCTTGTAGAAATTCATTTTGTTTCCGTTGAGTAATTATATCCCCACTGATAATTTTAGAAATCAGATACGAAACAACATAACTAGAGATTAACAAGGGGAATAAATTAATTGTTGAATTTGAATATTCAATGCCAGTGATAGGATCATTAACTATTCCATAAGAAAAAAAACCTGAGATTGTCAAAACCACGGAATGAATCATTACAGCAGAAAAAATGATAGTTGCGCATTTAATTGATATAATAATCGCAGAAACAATAATCATAATACAAATAAAATATAAATTTGTAGTGGATTGGAGAATAATGCTTCTAATCATGCAATAAATGCTTATTCCATATAAATTAAAGTAGGCACACAAAGTTTCATATTTCAAATAATATAATTGGATTGTAATAAGGCAGTATAACACGGCGATAAGTGTGTAATAATAAGGATGTGAGCTGAAAATATTACTTAAAATACTTTGAAGAAGAAATAATGAAGAAGCAAATGCTATAAAGTATTTTAACATATATTGTTTAAACCAGTAATAATTTTTACTTTGTTCGATGATTGCCATTCAATGTCTAGATGAAATTTTGTGCTCATTCTTTAATAATCTAATGAAAAATTCTTGTTATAACGATAAATATATATATATTTTAACAAATATGTCATCAACAAAAAAATGACTACTCCAAATCACTAGTTCTCTTCTGCTAAGCTGGGTCCAAGTTTCCTTCTTCTTAATGCTCTATATTCAGGAAACAACGAAATTCCCATAATTATTATGGCAAAAGTTATAATCATCATGATATTTTGTACTAAAATATAGGGATCTACTGTAAAATATGTCTCAGTGATGATTGATATCCAATATAAATGCAGTAGATAACCCGCTAAATAACTGCTAAATAATGGAAGAATCATCAATAGGATCATTTCTGTTAATAATTGAATAATGATTTGAGAATTTGAAAAACCAAATACTCGTTCTAGAGAGATTTCACGTTTTCTTTCAAGAATTATAATAAATGTAGTTGAAAAGAAAATTAAAAAGGTTACCGAAAAGCTCAAAATTACCATAATATTAATGATTGTAGTTTGTAACTTTATCATATTATCAATTCCACTCAGATATTGAGTATTAAAGATTGCGGATTTTATTGTGTTGTTTAAATTCAAATATTGAATAAATTCTGCAGTATTTGAATTATTATTCATAGTCGCAACAAAACCATTGACTGGATTAAATCCTAGGTCATTTTGTAAAGCAAGAAGTGGCATATATATTGAAACGGGATTACCAATATCTCGAGATATTCCCACAATCGACACATTTATTTTTATTGAATTAAACCAAAAGCTAATATCTTCACCTATAGAATAATTTAACCTTTTTGCTATATATTGTGAAACAATCACTTCATTTGATTGATTTCCAGAGAAATATTGGCCTTCTTGGAGATCAATCGGACTTAATTCTGAATTAAATATTATTGCTTCTAAAAACATCAACAATTTTGAATCTTTAGTTGGCGTAACAATAGTTTCACAATATGGTTCTGCAGAATTTATTGAAGTATTCTCAGAAAAACTATCATATATATTTGAATATAGGTCAAAATCAACAAAATCAGACCGTATATCCCACTGAATCTGAGAGTTAAAGAATTTATCTTGAGTTTCTCGTACACTAGATTGCGCTGATATTAAAGAAAATGAGAGTAATAATGACCCCAATAATGCAATTTGGGTAAATAAGGTCCTTTTCTTATTGCGAGAAAGATTTCTAAATGCATATTTTAGAAATAATGGTGTCTTTTTTGTTTTTGTTTTATGAGACGCTTTGGCAGTATACTCTTTAGGTTTACCACGAATTGCTTCATAGGGTGTCATTGATACATTTTCTTTAGCTGCAAAGTAAGTAAAACTAAGTGAGATAAATGTAGTTAAAAACACAATTTCTAATAATATCATCATTGAAAAAGAAAAATTTAATTCAATAATTCCCCATTTTGTCGAGAGTGTTTCAGTAAATATTTTTAAAAGAAACCATCCTCCTAATACACCTAAAACTATTCCCACAATCGTGAGAATAAGCGTTCGTAAAAGAAATGCCTTCATTATTTTATGTGGCGAAAATCCAAATGAATATAGCGTACCAGTTTGTTTTCTTTGCTCAAAGGCATAACGTTTAGTTATAATATATATCACAAAACCTGATATGATGATAATTATAATTGCTGCAGAATTCATATATTTTGAAGTTAATTCTAAAGCATCTTGAAGAGCGGCACTTTTACTTATCTCTCGTTCATGCCAGATTAGTCTGAGAGGGATACTATTATCTAAAAGATTATCTCTAATTTTTAATGAGCATTCTTCAATTTGAGTAGGTGTAATACTTTCTGTAAAATAAATTAAGATATTATTTATTAGTGGAATCGGGATATTGAGTATTTCTCGTAAGATATTCTCCTCAAGATAAATAACACCTTCCCGAGAAAAATCATAGCTTAAAAATTCTATCGATTTTACTATTCCTTTAATTGTATAAGTTTTTAGAGAATTATTATTCTGAAGAGATATTTGTTCATTTAAAGATAAATTAAGATATGTTGCAAATGTATCTAAAATTATAACTTCATTTGCTCCAATTTCTAATGTACCTTCTATTAATTTAATTTGATTGATTGAATGAACTTTTGATGTATTAATTCCAATCGCATTTGTCAAATACCAATTATCATTCTGTATAAGTTTTAGTTTCGATGATACTCGTGATATGATTCTTTCTGGTTTATATCCTAGAAAATTTATGGAAGTATCTTCAATTATATCAATTGCATCTGCAGTTGTAGGACTGAAGAGTAGGT
>CAYPTZ010000064.1:0-10310 GCA_964413395.1 uncultured archaeon
TATAGAGGAAAAGTTCCTCACAATAAACTAACTAGGTAATTCGCTATATAATTTACGAAACATCATCAATTCAAAGAAGAATTGATATAACCTTTGGATTCTTGAATTTGATGCGATATTAATAGGACAATATATTAAGAAATGTAATAGAATGAATATTACCAATTAAGAAAAAATCTTAAAACATTACAATTAGTTAGAAAATCATTAAATCTCAAAAAAATTGAGATTAAATCAAATATAACCATAATATAAAAAATAATAACACAAACTACAATAAATCAAATACAATAAGGAGTAAACCTTACAAAGAATCATTCAGGACTAATTAATCTTAAATTAATTATTCTGAAAAAGAAAATAATCTAATAAACTAAAATATACAATTATATTAATTATAATAATTACTTTAATTCAATTCAAAATCAAAGATTGAAATAATCGCATAAAAATTCTATAAGAATAATAGCCCTAAGTTGGTAAATCATTGGAAGGAAAAATATAATCTAAATATAATACACACAAATTCAATTTCACAAAATATCAAAAGAGATATTTATATGTAGTGAATTTTGATTAGAATATATAATTAGATTATGCTAGTGAATAAAATGATAAATAGAATAATTAAATGCATTCTTTCAGTTTCTAAAATAGCGAATTTTACTTTAAATTAATTAGTAAGTATATAACAAATTATTAGATTCATTTTCTTCTTCTTGTTGAATTATTGTAGAATGTAAAAATAAAAAAAGAAATTTATAGTGATAAAGTTATGACAAAAGGAATTAATGAATCTGTCGATCAGACATCCTCGAAATATAATATCGTAGCTAAATTTAGTGTCAACGGCGTTGTTGAGGTTCAAGACGTTGTTGGGGCTTTATTCGGCCAAACAGAAGGATTATTGAATGACTTAGAATTAAGAGAATTACAAAAATCTGGAAGAATTGGAAGAATTGTTGTAAATGCTACATCAGAAAATGGAATTACAAGTGGAGATATTATTATACCTTCGAGCTTAGATCGAACAGAGACTGCAATTCTTGCAGCTACTCTCGAAACTGTTGATAGGGTTGGTCCATGTCGTGCATCTTTGATCTTAATTGAAATTAAAGATTTACGTGCATCAAAATTAAGACAAATCGAACAGAGAGCTAAAGAATTACTTAAAGATTGGAAAGCAGGAACAGTAGATAAAGAAAATATTTCTGAAAAAATTACTAACGAATTAGAAAAAGAATCAATTATTACTTGGAATGGTCTTCCAGCAGGTTGCGATGTAAATGCTGCTGAAAGAGTAATTATTGTTGAAGGTCGTAATGATATTCAACAATTATTAAAAATTGGAGTAAAAAATACTGTTGCTGTTAACGGAACATCAGTTCCAAAGGCTATTATAGATTTAACCTTAAGAAAAGAATGTATTGCCTTTTTAGATGGAGATCGAGGTGGAGATATGATTTTAAATGAATTATTACAAGTCTCCAAGATCAAATATTATGCACGAGCTCCTTTTAATCGTGAAGTAGAAGAACTAAATCCTAAAGATTTAGTAAAATGTTTACAACAAAAAAAACCCATTGAATTTCTGCTAAAAGAACGAAAATCAAAGGAAGAGAGAATCAAGAAAGATAAAGATTTTCAAGAAAATAGAGATCTACGAAAATCTCAATCCTATGTTAAATCAAATTCGAATCGATATAACGATAAAGAGAAATTTTCACGAAATAGAAATGGAAATGGAAAATATAACAAAAATGATAATGACTCTTCAAGGTATAACAATCGACCAGATAGAAAAGGACCAAGAGGATACCATAAAGATAGAGAACGTTCTCAACCAAAACCAATTAATATTCCTTCAGATAAAGTAAATCCATTTATTAAATCTTTAATCTCAAGTAATGAAGCAATTGGTTTAAATGAAACATATGGTGAAGTTTTAAGAACAACTAATGTCAACATTTTTGGAGAAATGAATTCCACCTTAACGACAGTAATTCTTGATGGTGTTGTTAGTCAAAGATTTGTAGATAAAGCTATTGATCAAGGAATAAAACGTGTTATTGCTGTTAATATTATGCCTCATTTAAAAATTGATGAATCTGCTTCAATAGAATTATATTATTTCAAGGATTTCATTTAATTTTTATTTTTTCTAATATTTTTTTTACTTTTTTAATAATATTGTTGAATTCTCTATCATTAGCAATCCATATTTTATTTCAGTATACCTACTTTACTTTAAAGAAGTTTTAATTTATATTTTAAGGAAAATTAGAATTGTTCAGTGAATAAGTTATTCTTAGGAACTTAAAAAAAAAAGTAGGAAAAATTTATGCAATATCGAAAAATGGGAAAATTGGATTGGGAAGTATCTGCCTTAGGATTTGAAATGATGCGTCTTCCAGTTGTTGATGGGAATTATGGGAAAGTGGATAGGGTTGCAGCAAAGTAGATGCTTCGTTATGCGATTTATCATGGTGTAAATTATGTTGATACTGCTTGGCCATATCATGAAGGTGATTTAGAATTTGCAACCGGTGAAATATTAAAGGATGGATATAGAGAAAAAGTAAAACTAGTCACAAAATTACCTATATCTGAAGTACATAAAACTGAAGATTTTGATCGATTATTAAACACTCAATTGAATAAACTTCAAACGGAATATCTTGATATTTATCTAGTTCATGGTATTGATAAAAATAGATGGTATAAGGCAAGAGATCTTAATATTATGGAGGAAGCTGAAAAAGCCAAAGCAGATGGTCGAATTAAATATATTGGTTTTTCTTTTCATGGTGGGGCTGATGGTTTTAGAGAAATTATTGATTCTTATGATTGGGATGTAGTTCAGATTCAGTACAATCTAATGGATGATAATAACCAAGCAACAAGAAATGGACTCGAATATGCTGCAACTAAAGGAATTCCAGTAGTTATCATGGAACCTTTAAGAGGTGGAAAACTCGCAGAAATGAATAAGGAAAATCAAACAATTTTTAGTAAATCTTCGATTCAACGAACTCCTGCTGATTGGGCACTCCAATATATATGGAATCATCCGGCTGTGGCAGTTGTTCTAAGTGGAATGAGCACAATGCAGCAATTTAAAGAAAATATTGAAAGTGCAGACCGTTCTGGTATTAATTCCTTGTCAGAAGATGAAATTCGTATTATCAATGAACTAAAAATATTATATGAAAAAAAGACAAAAGTTCCCTGTACTCAATGTAAATATTGTATGCCGTGCCCAAATGGTGTGGACATTCCAGGTTGCTTTGGTGTCTATAATGATATCTATTGGAAGGGCGAGGTAGACGATTGGAATAAATTTTTCTATACCGAATTTAGCAAACCAAATAAAACTGGTACTTGGATTGGATATGGACCTGCTGAATTATGTACTAAATGTAATATTTGCGTGGAAAAATGTCCTCAAAATATTATAATACCCGATAGATTAGCTGAAATTGATGGAATATTTAATGATGGGCAACCCTTATCCAAATATATGACTTAATATATGATATGAGGTTTTCTCTACACTATTTTTTATTCTTTGATCTAAATATCGAAAAAGAGTGTTTTATTTATAATTACCTTGAAAAATTTAAAAATATATGAAAAAAATAGATTTTATTAACTGCCTTGAATAACATTTGAAATTAATTGTACAATGTATGATAATACACCGATAATAGCTAATCCAACAAGACACACCTTCATCATGGTCCAATATTCTTTTTTAGTTGGTTTAGTAGAAATTTTAATAATTCGTCTAGTATTCATCCAAAATCTTTGAATACCATTCAATTGTGGAGTATCTTTTGACACAGTCATTTATTTTCACTTATTTTAAATTAAATATTCTTTATTTAGTTTTTTTGATCATTTGTTTATCATTCATTTTTATTCCTATTTTTAATAACCCATAAGGTGCTTGATAAACCATTCAGGATCGAATTTAATTAAATCCTCGTATTTTTGCCCAACTCCGATAAAAAGTATGGGCTTTTTAGTAATAAATGCTATAGATAAGGCCGCTCCCCCTTTTGAATCTGCATCTAATTTAGTTATGATTGAAGCATCTATTCCTACTGCTTTATTGAATTCTTCTGCCTGAACGAGAACATCATTACCTGCTAAAGAATCACCAATAAACAATGTTAGGTCTGGATTATTTATTCGTTTTATTTTTTTTAGTTCAGTTAATAGGTTTTTATTTGTTACTTGTCTTCCACTGGTATCAATTATTACTGATTTAATTTTTTTTGCTGTAGCATGTTCAATGGCATCAAAGGCTACAGATGCAGGATCAGCTTTATAATCTTGTTTGATGAGTTTAGTGTTCAATTTGATCATATGTTGTTCTAATTGTTGGATGGCTCCTGCACGAAAAGTATCAGAAGCTGCAACAACAACAGAAATATCATTTTTAATATTGAGATAATTAACTAATTTGGCAATAGTTGTTGTTTTACCTGTTCCATTTACTCCTAATACCATAATAACAAATGGTTTATTTTGATTGGGGCGATTATTTATTAATTCAATCAGATCAAATTGATTTTTTATATTTAAAATTTTATATACTGAATGTCGAAGAGCTTCTTGAAGAACCCCTTTTTTTGAAAAGGCTCCAATTTTTTCCCCTATTAATTGCGTTTGAGTTTCTTTACATATTGTTTCAGTAGCCAAAAGAGCAACATCACTTCTTAATAAAGTAAGCTTTAATTTTTCGATAGTACTATCCATATTTTTATCTGATAAAGTAATTTTAAAAACTGATGAAAGACCTTTTTTTAATTTTTTGAACATTTGCTTTCTAACCTAGAATTAAATTTTTTTATTTCGATATATTGATTCAATTTGAGGGCGTATTTCATTTAATTTACTTGATACTTCGTTAAATTGATTATTTAGCCGTTCTTGGAATGAATTAAAATTTTCTATTTGTTTTTGGATACTTTCAAGACCATCTTCAATATTTTTCTCAATAAGCATATCTGTACTAATAGAAATAGTTACATTTGAAGGATCAATCAATTTAGCTTTAGTGAAGGCCCCTGCTCCAATGGGAATTAATATTTCAGTATCTACTTTAACATCTTTTAATCCTTCAAGGGTAGTCTTTGAAAGTAATACTCCTTTTTTTTGGGTTTCCAAGATTTTTAATTGCTCAATCAAATACTTTTGTTGATTTTCTAATACTTGAAATACATAAAGAAGTTGTTGGATATCTTCATTCGTTCTATTTTTAGTAGGATCGCTCATATTTTCTCAACTATAATATAAAATACATAAAAAATTAAAAATGATTTTTTCTTATCAGAAATGGAATAGAATTTGAATCGATTATAACTCAGCTAAAGATCTTATATAAATATCATCGCATTCTTCAGTTTTTACAGTTTTGCATTCTGTGATCTTGATTTTTCTACGTAATATATTAGATGCAGTAACAATAGTATAAACTTTTTCCATTGCATTTTCTTCCGTTAATGCACGGGCATATTTAGTAAAATTGAATTTTTGATGTTTCTTAACATAAGAACCTGAAATTTTAAATATTTTTACTTCACTTTCGGGCATATTTTTTCACTTAATATAGATATATAAACATGAAAAAGTATCATCATTTTAATTTTTTTTCAATTTCACTTCTCGAAATCATTTAATGGTATGATCAAATTTTTATATGAGAAAATATATCAAGAATTCCTTTCATAATGCCAAAATGCATAAAATTTAATTTTTTAAAACAAGAATATAATCCTATTTTTTTTCCATATCTATTTTTAAATGTGAATTT
The DNA here is from genome assembly GCA_964413395.1 of uncultured archaeon. Taxonomy (GTDB): domain Archaea; phylum Asgardarchaeota; class Lokiarchaeia; order Sigyniarchaeales; family Promethearchaeaceae; genus Lokiarchaeum. The sequence goes on from CAYPTZ010000064.1 coordinate 5,822, forward strand.
TCTTACAATAATTAGCTATTGAAAACAAAATTATTTTTGATAGGAAAATATTAACGTGATTTTTCATTTATTTAAATGAATATAAGAAAGAATTCGAGGAAATATGATGGTTTTTAATTATGGCTTAGATTTAGAAAAGGAACGTAAGAAAAAAGAGGAAGAATCTCGAAAGAAAGAAAAGAATCAACTGAATGATCTTTTTACAAAAATTAAAGAAGAACCAAAAAAAAGTAATTTAGATGAATTACTAAAACAGAGTACAGATTTCCAAAATAGAAATTACGGTTCTTACGGGGTTCCTACTGATATCTCAGATATTACCGACCAATATCGGAGACAATTAGATACTTTAAATAATATTATTCAGAAATTAAATCATGATTTAGTTGATGCTAAAGAAATAATGAGAGAAAAAGATTTATATATTGATCAATTGGAAAAAAAAATTCAAAAATTGGAGCCAAAAACAAAATCTGGAAATTTAGAACCCTATAATCCAATTTTCCAAAAACAAAAATCTTATTCTCAATCAGAAAAATCAGTAAAGGCGACTAAACAACAATTAAGTGCCCCTTTCATAAATATTTCTAATGATAAAAATAAATCAATTCCTTCAAGTTCAAATATCCCAAAAAATGTTCCAAAAAGTGCTTTTGTAAAGGATGATCTTAGTACTGTAAATTCACAAAAATCAAATATTCCTAATTTAGTCCCAATGCCAAGGAACATTCAAAGAACAACTGAATATGGAAGTTCCGATGGGGATTCATCAAATCCCGCATCAAATGTTGATCTACTATCTGAAATTCATCAAAAACTTGAATCTCGTAAACCATCTTCGATTAAAAAACCACAAATCCCACCACCGGATATTCGAAAAACAGAGGGATATGAACGAATTAAGTGTCCAAAATGTGCGTCAAAAAATGTTAAGGAAGTTGATGATAAATCCGTTGTGTTGGATTACTATAATAATAAGCCATTATACCGAAAGCAACGAGTATGTAAAAATTGTAAACATACTTGGATTTGATTTTGTTTTTAATCCAAATTTAATATTTCTGCAATTCGTTGAATTTCTGGACCAGTGCATTCTCGTCCAAAAATACCTCCATAATCGTTAACTATTGCTCCGCCACCTAAGAATGGATCTCCAGTATTTACTGTGCTTACATCGATTTCACATTTTAAGATTTTAGCAATTTTTTCCGCATCATGTTCTAAAATCATTGGATGGACTACAACACCATTATTATTTGATAATCCACATGATCCTGGTAAATCTGTCTCTGCAAAATCCATTATTTCTACTGGAACTTTAAGAGCTTTTGCAATTGAGTCTTGAGCATCTACTAATCGTGAAGATATAATTGCTCCATGGTCATTGCATAAAACTAGGTTTCCAAAAGCATTATGTTCAGTATCAATTATTGCTATTTGATAATCTTTTTTCATATTATTTCTTAAGATATCAAGTTCATCATCTGCAATTATTGAAGGGACAATGATTCCTTTTGAATTTAGTGCCACAAATGCCCCTATTGTTGCACCACCGCCAATAAAGGTTTCCATAGTTATTATATCTGGATTGATTTTATTTACATCATCTAAAATGTTAGGATTCATTTTAGGAGGATGAATGAAGTATTCATTATTCAAGGCCAGATATGCTCCAATTTCAGGGCCACCAAAAATATTTTCTTTAATAATAGGCAAAAAATCATCTCATAGTTAGTTTATTTTGTAAAATTTGTAATAAAAAAAAAATTGTTAGGCAAGGTAAGCTCTTACAATGCCATCAACAGATTTTGTAACTCGAACTCGGATTTTTCTAGGAGTATTTTTAATTCCATTTTCCCAAACACGTTCATTCACATCTTGTGAAATATATACTTCTCCTTCAGGTTTCATATGTCTTTCAAGGAATTGGCGAACAACTTTAATTGCTTTTTTACTGTTTTTCCATCGTGGGGTTTTTTCATATCCTTTTTTAGCTAATGGAATGACATAAAATCGTTCTTCTTGAATTTCTTCATCAAATTCTGCTTTTTCTTCTTCACTTATTTCTTGTTCAATATCACTGATTTCTTCTTTTGTTTCTGGAGCATCATCGATATCAAAAGCATCAATATCTTCATCGGTTTTTTTTACTTCCTTAATTTCTTCAGGAATTATTTTCTTTTTCTGAATTACTTTCTTTTTTGCCATTCATTTCACCTTAAACAGATTAAGTTTTCAACCGTTGAGTTCTCCAATGTCTTCGACTATATGGGGTTGTTCGGACTTTGCCTTTAGTTTTTTGTACAACCCAAGTTGGAACATTGGAACCTTTCTTTTTAGCTTTTCCTAAGCGTAATTTTCTTGGTAAATTTTTATTTCTTGCCATTTTAATCACATAAATTTAATTTATCTAAAATTGATTTTACTTTCTCTTTTCTGAGATTGCTGAACTTTCATGAGCATTTTTTTTAATACTTGATCAGAGATTGGAATTTGATTTCCGAATGATCCTTGTTGAAAAGCCTGAATAAGTTGCATTTCGATATTAGCTGCAAATTCTGGTCGGGCTAATCGGATATTTGATAATCTAGATCTTGCTTCTGATGATAAGATTTTCCTCAAGACTGCTTGTTTTTGGGCTTCAAATTGTGCTTTTTGTTGAGATCGCATTTCTTGTTGATTGGCTTGATTCATTTGTTGTTGTTGCATTTCTGCCATTTTTTGTTCTCGCAATTTACGCAATTCGTCATCTTCACTCATTATTATCAACTTATTTTAAAAATGTTTTAATTTTTTTATTTTCACGCAGAGACTTTTGATTCTGCTCGTGAAATTTCTGCAGCTGTCTTGTCCAATAAAGATCTACCTGAATTGGTTAATTCTCTACCATTTTTTTCAGTTTTCTTTACATAACCAGCCTTTTCTAATTGTTGCAAAATTCTTCGGATAATTGCTCCAGAGCCAGAAGCACTATGGTTATAACGAACATAACCAGGACTTCGACCTCCATACACTTTCTTCAACCGATTGATTCCAATTGGATTTCGGTATAATTTCCGGAGTAAACTTGCAGCACGTTCATGCCAAAAGTTTTTATAATCTACTGGAGGAAATTCCTTTATCCAGCTTGTTTTCCAAAATTTAGATTGTTCTGGAACAGTGATTGCTTCATTACCCTTTAATTTTTCTGCGACACCTTTAATTAAATCAAATGGGTATACATCGTATATGTTAATTTTTCATTACCTCATCATTTAGCTTGCGCTAAAGTCATATCAATCAGCTTATGCTATTGATCCATAAGTAAAAGAAATCACCAAAAATTAAAAATTTTCTTGTTTTTCTCCAATAGTGCTGATAAAATGTTCTGCAATTTAAGTAATATTACATTTTTTATTAGATATGAAGAATTATAAAAACAGAGAATATATTATTTCCCCTCTGAAAATTATAGTAAAAGACAACTCAATTCTGAAATATTGGATACTATATGAGTTGGATGACAATTTTTTACTTCTTCAAGATCTCCATACCCAAAAGTGACTGCAATTGAATCAATACCATTTGATGTGGCTCCTTCAATATCATATTTCGTATCTCCAATCATAACTATATCTTCACGAGGAATATCTGATATTTTCCCAAGTATGCTCCCAATTATTTCCTTTTTTGAAGATTTCGTCAAATCAAGGTTTGAACCTACTATATTTTTGAAATATTTTTCTAAATTATGAAATCGAATGATTTCTTTTGCATATATGGTTGGTTTAGAAGTGGCCACATAAATTTCAGAATTTTTCTGAGAAAGACCAATTAATAACTCATCTATTCCAGATATTAAATTATTTTCATATATCCCTTGTTTTGTGTAATATTCTCGATAGTATTGTACTGCTGAACTCACATCTATATCATTTAGAGAAAAATAATGCTTAAATGAATGGTGGAGAGGAGGGCCTATGAAATTAAGTAAGATTGAAGGATCTTCAACTGAGATGTCAAGTTTTTCTAAAGCATATTCAATCGAGGTAATAATGCCTTTTTTTGGATCTATTATAGTTCCATCCAGATCAAAGAGTATTGCTTGATATTTTTTCATCGGTTTATATATCTGTAGAAATTTGCAAGATATTAAAAGTTAGTTGATAAAAAAAACCAATTATGTGTGAGTTTTTGAAAAGACAAAAATGGTTTATTCTTTAACATTCGATTATTAGAAACACATAACACAAACTATAAAGCAAATTTGCTAAAAATTAAAAATTGAGGATTATTTTGTATTTAAAATTAATAAAATTTCTAATATTACTAATATGGTTTTTAAAATTTCCAATGCCTAAATATAGGAGGAATAAATTGATGAAATAATTTAATTGGTGATTTTTAACAATTTTCTATAATAAATAAAGAAACACAAACCAAAAAATAAATTATGAATAGAATTCCATTAACTTATGGTAAATGCTTTAATATTATATTCTGCAATTTT
>CAYPTZ010000065.1:0-10224 GCA_964413395.1 uncultured archaeon
TAAATATCGATTATTACCACTGTGAACCCAATATGTTTTTGCAGGAAAACGAGCCGTTTGGGCGGTTAACTTTTTGTTTTTGACTGTATACATAACTGGAGTATCAACTAATATTGCCCCATTATCTACTACCATTTGTTCGGTATAGTCACGGATTAAGTGTTTCATTAAAACTCCTTTAGTATACCATCTAAGGTTCCCTGCATCAGATGCTTCTTCAAAGTCCGCTAATTCAAATTTGTGCATCATTTTAATATGAGCGGGTTCTTGTTTACTTTGTTCCCGAGTACTAAGAACTTCTGCTTTAACAAAATCTCGAAAATCTTTAGAATATTTTTTGGGTATTTTAGCCTTTTTCTTGCTTTCTTCTGAATTATCACAAAAGAAATCAACAGATTTATCTTCATTTACAAAATAAAATTTAGATTTTGCACGAACTTCTGTAGATAACAAAGCAAGAGGGACATCACGGTACATTTCAGCCACTTCATGGCCAATACAATCTATACTAAATGCTTTATACCAACCAAAGGGTGAAAAATATGAATCATACCCTTTTTTTTTAAGTAATCCTGCAATTTCAGGACAAACATTCATAGCAGTATCTTCTTGACTTAAAAAATTGCTTAAATGTGCCCAAGGATAAACTAAGACTTTATCTACTTTATACATGGATGGTTTTAGGATGAGCTTTTTTATTTTTCGAGGATTTTCATTTTTTCTGAATCCTTTTTCTTTAGCAGTTTTTAAACCTTCATTGAATTTTTCAATCTCGATATTTTTCTGATTGATATTTAGAGGAAATTCTTCAATTAATCTAATAGATTTAATTATTTCATCGGTAGCTTGAGCTGAGATAATTTTTGTGTCAAAAGTATCTTGATCTTCTACAGAAATAAAACAGACTAAGACTTTTCCATCAAGTTGAAGTTCTTTTTCCTTAAATACTTGAGGTTTTGATGTGGCGGGTGCATTTTTCTTCATTGTAGCACCATTGCTATGGATCATTAATAGTTTCATTTTTTAGGGACCTTTATTAGTAAATTTTGGTTATTTTTATATTTATACTTTTTTATTCAAATGTAATCTTTACTTCATTCATTTTTTTAAAAATTAGAAGCTATATACCTAAAAGCTGAGAAAATTCAGAAATATTATCGATAACAGTTAAGGGCTTATTTTTTTCCAATTTTTCTCGAGGAATTATTCCACTTGCAATAGCAATTGTTTTAATTCCAGCATTTTTACCTGCTTCGATATCTGAAATCATATCTCCTATGAATAAAGTATTTTTAGCATTAATTTTTTCAATTTTTAGAATTTTTAATAAACCTTCAGGATCAGGTTTTACTTGAGATACATCTGCCGCCCCTAAAATCGTACTAAATTTAGAATGTAAATTATATTGTTTCATTGTCTCGACGATATATTTTTTTGCACTATTTGATAGAATTGCAATTTTAATCTTTCTTTTATGAAGTTCATTAATTAATTCTTCAACCCCTTCAAATAATTTAGGTTCTTTAGTTCGTTCTCGATAGGCTCCATAAAAATGAGTCCCAATCCTTAATCGTTTCAGCTGAGTATAACCTTCGAGTAATTTTATATCAAACATTTCTTTTGAATCTAAAATTTGATCTGAAACAGATCTTGATAAAGCAAATTCTAACACCCTGAAAATTTCCCTCATATCTTCTTGCAATCCATTGGATTTTAAATTGTATTTTTTGACACCTTCTATGACAATTTCACGTAATGGATCAACTATGTTATAAATAACCCCATCATAATCAAAAATAATGAGTTTTATATTTTCTTCCTTAATTAAATTTCGAGTGTACATTTTTTCTTAGTATTTGTAATCTTTATAGTAAAAAAAAATTTTTGAAATTATTAGGAATAGAAATTTTTAAGGATAAATCAATTTTGATAGTAACGTATGACAGAAAATGAATCAAATTCTTCAGATGAAAAGAAGAAAAATGAAGAAGAATACCTAATGGAACCTAAAGTTGATGAAAATGAAGTATCGAGTAATAATAATGCAGATGTGCAAATTGAAGTGAAATTACTAGAAGAAGATTCATTAGATTTTAAAAAAACAGATCCAGCAGTACCAGATGATTATGAAGTTGAAGACAGCTCTTCAAATATATTGGATGAAACGGAAATTAAAGTGCAAAATCTGGAAGAAATAAAAAAATCAGTAGAACCAACTGAAACTGAAGAAGTAAAACCTGTTAAAATAGAAATTAATCAAGAAGAACAAGAAAATGACTCAAATGATATTGAAAATGAATTATTAGAATTTGCAGACTTAGATGATCTGGAAGGACTTTCTGAAGATGACTTAAAAGATATGCAAGAAGCCATTGCAGAAAATATAGATGATTTTGGTGAATCAGAAGAATTACAAGAGAAAATCAAAGAAGAGTTTAAACCTGAAATTTCAGAAGATTTAGAATTAAAAATGCAAGAAGAGCTTGAAAAGAAAAAGAAGGCTCAAGGAATAAAAACCATCACAAAGGAAAAATTCATAGAATATCTCAGTGTTCGTCGAAATAAAATCGTTTATCATGCACTCTGGTATTTAGTTTTTAATATGGAAGATCATCAGGCCGCAAAAACAACTCTTTATGAAGGGTTGAAAGAAGTTACGAGTAAAAATCCGGTTGAACCAATTGAGGAACATAAATTTTATTTTGGTTTAGGTTTCATTTTAAGACTAAAATTAATTGATCAAAAAATTGTAGAATTCAAAAAAGGAAAATTAAATATTGTTGCAAACGTAGATACATTGAAATCAATACTAAATATTGTGGGAGATCCAATATCAGATCGTCCAATCCTTACATCATCTGAAAAAAAAACCATGTTTGATGATTTTTTGAAGGATGATTTCTTAGATATTTAAAAAAATCATCAAATTCTTTACATTTTATATATTAATTTAAATATCTAATGCCCAAGCTTAAATTCTCATATCCTCGAGGAAATTTTCCCCGATTATGTTTAATTGGAAATTCAAATGTTGGAAAATCGAGCCTCACTAAATTACTTCTTTCACATCCCCAATGGTATAAGGGTAAAGTGGGTAAGACAGCAGGATCAACCGTAAGATTGACAATTATCAATGATCCCAGCCACAATTATCACATTATTGACTTACCTGGTTTTGGAAGAATGACAAGATTGATGAGGAAATCTGAAAGTTATGTGCAAGATCAAATTCTAAACTATATTAAAATGGATAAAAATAATATTTTTCTAATGTTACTAATTGTAAGTGCAGATAGGTTGGAAGAAGAACTAGAAAAATGGTATTATCAAAATGAAGAGACAATCCCTTTAACTATCGAATTTCCGCAATTGATTGCCCAACATAATATTAAATCATTATTAGTATTAAATAAAATTGATAAAATAAATAGCTATAAAAGCAAAATAGTGAGAAAGAAATTAACAGAAGTCTTAGATAATTTTGATATAAAAGAACAAGGAATAGATTCAAATGAAGGATTGTTAGGAGTTCATGAGACTTCAACAAAAAAAGAAATTGGAATCAATGAATTAAAAAATATTATTCAAATTCATTCCCAACGACTTAACTTAAAGAATTATGATAAACGAGAAACATTATTAGATCAACCATCTATTGACCTGATAATCAAACCAGTACATGAAAATTCATCTCATGAAAAAAAAAACGAGTTAAAAAAGACACATATAAATAAAAATATCAAAAAATATCAAAAGAAAACTCAGAAAAACATCCAATCAAAAAAAAAAAATAGAAAAAGGAAATGAAATAGTATTAATTTAAACAATTGTACCATTCTCTGTTAATAATTTCGAATGTGGAGAGAAAGACTTAAATATAGTATTCTATTGATAAAAAATAAAAATTACTCATTTGTATTTTATCGATCTTTTATGAATTTTTTTTTGAAATAACTTATGAGTAAAAAGTTAATACCGTTTTTTCTATACAATTTGGAGAATTTAGAATCTTTTTGGAATATTCTATCTACAAATTATTAAAATTCTTTAATATTTTTCACAAGATTACCCAAAAGACCCAAAATTTTAAATATCAAAATTCCGTTACATCTTTATAATCATAAAGTATTATAATTTCATATTTTCATATTTAGAGATTGTAAAAATATTTTTTAAAATAATAAATTCGGAGAAATAAATCTTGAATCTTGGAAAAATTCTTGGAGTCGCTAATTCCCAACATATAATCTTAAGGTGTTCAGACTGGTCTGAAGAAAAAACTATTCCAGAAATTGGAGATAATGTTTTTGATGCCGAAAAAAAAAGAATTGGTAATATTGCAGATGTTTTTGGACCCGTTCAAAAACCATTCATTTCAGTTCTACCTATTAAAAATACACGTAAAAAAATCGAATCTTTTAACGATTTACGTGGTAATTCATTATTTACTTTACCCTCAAAAACTAATACCAAATATCCTTCTTCAAAAACTAGAAAACTTAGGAAATTTCCAACAAAAAAGAAATCTCAAATTCAAAAGTCCAAGTTCATATCAAAAAAATAGAGGTCTTGTAACATATGGCAAATAGCATGAAATCAAAAATTAAGGAATCTGGGTCAAATTGTCCAAATTGTCGTGAACATGATAAAGTATATGATTCTCACCGGGGAGAAGTAATATGCAGTCACTGTGGAATGGTTTTACGTGAAAAAATTATTAATCCAGGAGCAGAATGGAGAGCATTTGATAGTGATCAACGAGAAAAGCGAACACGTGTAGGAGCTCCAATGACATTTACTATTCATGATCAAGGATTAAGCACAATAATTGATTGGAAAAATAAAGATTTTAGTGGTCGAGAAATTCCAAGTAGATTACGTAGTCAAATTTACAGATTAAGACGTTGGCAAAGCCGAATCAGAGTATCCGATGCAACAGAACGGAATTTAACTTTTGCTTTAAGTGAACTAGACAGAATGGCTAGTGTTCTTGGATTACCAAAAAATCTACGTGAATCTGCCGCAAAAATATACCGTTCTGCAGTAAAAAATCACTTAATAAGAGGACGCTCAATTGAAGGAGTAGCAGCAGCTAGTTTATATGCAGCATGCCGAATGTGTAAAATACCGCGAACTCTTCAAGAAATATCGGAATGTGCAAGAGTTGATAAAAAAGAAATTGGTAGAAGTTATAGATTTGTTGCATCAAAATTAAATTTATCATCTAATCCAACAAAAGCTACTGATTACATTAACCGATTTACTTCAGAATTAAAACTTAGTCCAGATGTTGCGCGAAAAGCGAATGAAATAATTATTTTAGCAGAACGAAAAGGCCTAACAAGTGGTAGAGGCCCAACCGGAGTAGCTGCAGCTGCAATTTATGTGGCAAGCATCTATTATCGAGAAAGAAGAACTCAAAGAGATATTGCCCGTGTTTCCCAAGTTACAGAAGTCACTGTAAGAAATCGATTTAAAGAATTAATAACACGGCTAAATCTAGATTTACCAGTTAAACGAAAATAATATTTCATTTTTTATTTATTATAAATCATCAATTTTCCTGAAATTTTTAGATTTAAAGTATAACAGGAAAACTAATGTTTCGTTCTGTTGAAATAAGAAATTTTTGGATAACAAAACTCCTATATTGGATTTTCTACACGTAAAAAAGTTTCAAATTCATAATATTTTTTATAATTATCCCAAGATTTTTCTAACAGCAATAAAAGTTTTACATTTCTACTTAAAGGACGGATTAATGAATGATAATTTGATAAATCGACTATTTTCCGTTTATTGGCAACAGCATGTAGTGCTAATAAATTTTCATCTAATGAATTATGGATTTCAGAATGCATTAAAAACCCATGTCTATCAGTTACCACTGTTGCAACAAAAGTAGGGAAAATTTCTTTAATTTTTTTAGTAAAAGATTCAAGCATTTGTTTGTTTACTAAATGTGACGATTTTTCAGTAAATTCTGGTTTAAATACTTGAAAGATATCTTCTACAGCCATACAAGTAAAAGGTTAGTTTATATATAATTAGACCATTATTATGTAGATATATATCACGATATTACTATTCTAAGACTTGTTTTGGATGAATAATTTTCGTATTAGGAGAGTATTTATTTTAAAGATTCCCTATTATAAATGGGGAAACAATGAAGAGCACTAAATTTCATCTATACACGAGGACGATCTGACATATCTATGGATGATGAATTCGTGCACAGCGATGAAGAAAGCTCTGAGTTTGTATATTTGTTAACACCGGATCCTAGGCCCTTCCTTGAGTATGCCCTGTGCTAGCAATGAAAGGATGTCAGCAACCCTTTTCTGGAACAAAAATATCATCCCTGCATGATTCAGTTCAAATTGAAGTCCGAACATCTGAGAAGAGGTTTCGGGAGAATTAGGTATTACCCAGCAATGACCGAAGAGGTTAATGGATCGGATTCAGGATCATGCCTTAAAACTCTACTAATTTTAATAAAGAGTAATTATTAATTAGAATATTTAATGTAATTGAAAAATGAAGAATGATCTTTCTTCATTTCAAATAAAAATATCAATTGACTTCGATATATTGAAAATCCTGTTTTTTTCAAGTTTTTCATTCCCTATAAGACAATAATGAAATTCCTTACAATATTTAGTTAAGCTAAAAAACAGAATAAATAGTAAAATAAAATTACTAAACTAACAAAAGAAAAAAAAAAAAACTTCAAGAAAAAGAATCTGCGAAAATAAGGGAAACATTTCCTGCCTATTTTGATATATTTGATTCATATTTTGATCCAAAGGTTTTTAAAAAAACTTTTGGAATTCAAACAATTGATAGCTTTATCAGTGATGAAGTGAAAAAGCTAAAAAACGATGATATCTCTGAAATTCGAAAAGCTAATTTCAAAACCTTGAAAAGTATTACTAGAAAGAAATTTAAACAAGAATTGCTTGCAGGTCTTAAAGGAATTATCGGTGATGCTCTTAAAGAAGAGGCAAAAAATGCTTTAAAAGCAGATTTTAAAAATTTAACTGGAATCTCTATTGGATTTGGAAAGAAAAAAGAATATGATCCACTTAAACCCCTAATGGATGAAATGTGTGAACAAGCGGGACATTACTACTATTACCTTCGTTATATTATGGATGAAACAGATTTGTATATATTGGTAAACAACCAAGGGATTTTAACAAAAGAAGGTTATGTTATCTTTTATCATCCACCAGAAAAAGATGGAGTTTTTAATAAAAAACTATTTGAGAAAAAATTAAAAACTTAGCAAAAGATTTGGAAAAAGCAGATAAAGAACTGGAAAAAGTGATGAAGAAAGTTACTTCTAATCCCCCTGAAGCTATGGTTGAAGCTAGTGCAAATCAAAATCTAATTAAATAATTGATAAAAGTAACTGAAGATATTGTAAATGAAAAGGAAATATCAAAACCAGAAATTTTTACTCCAGAAAGGTATTTAAAGTTAATAAGTGCATTGGATGAGTTACCACAAAATTTCCTAAAATCCAAGTGTTTTACAGGTACAATAGATGGAATGCCTGCATTGGATGTAGTATTAGACAAAGAATATCTTCCTAAAGAATAATTTCATCTAAAATAAGGTATAAAAAAAAAAATTTTTTATTTAGAATTTTTATATCATTTATCGTTTAAAATTTAATTTCATCAAAATTTATTTGTGTTAGAAGATTGCTATACCTATAATCAAGATCAAGTGGACTATATGGTTTTAAATAATTATCGGCATTTATTGCCACGTTTTATCAACGGGCCAGTAAATTTTTGTGTAAAACATAAGATAACTGCTAACGCAATTAGTTATATGGGATTCTTTGTTTCTCTTTTTACAGCAGCCTGTTTTGCTCTACCTAAAATATTTCTTTATAGTTACTCAAAAATCAGTACAAATTTTTGGTGGTGGTGGGCAACAATTCCCATTTTCTTTTTCTTCTTGTCAGGATATATTGATGTTATTGATGGCGCCGTAGCCAGAAAAATGAAAATCTCAAGTAATTTTGGAGCTTTCTTGGATAGTACTCTTGATAGATTATCAGATGCTATTTTAATCCTCGGTTTAATCCTCGGAGGAGTGTTATGGCCAGGATCTACCAATTTTGTATCAAATAGCATCATGGGTTTTGTAGCACTGATAATAATCCTCATGATTTCCTATACTCGCTCCAGAGCCGAACTTGAAGGTGTCGTTATGAAAGGCATAGGATTTATGGAAAGAGCAGAACGATGGTTTTTAATTTTATTTATCCTTATAGCCGAATGGATTACATTTGCAGTACAAGTACAATTTATGGATATTGACCCTTTAGAAGTATTTCATTTACTTCCTTACTTATTTATTGTTTTCATTTTATTATGCGCTCAAACTTTATGGTCTCGAATAAATTGGGCATATAAATGGTTAGGCAATAAAATGCCAGAAAAAGTAGCTAAAATTCTTGCGAGAAAAGAAGCAGAAAATCTTGACCAAAAAACTGATGTATTTCCAAATGTAAAATAGTTTTTTTTTTAAAAAAATTCTAAAAAAAAATGATTAAAACTCATAAAATTTTTTTTTAATGACGATTTTATATATTTGCAATTTAATTTATATAACAACCTAATGTAATGATTACAATGGTGAAATATTAGTGCCTAAAAAAAGAAAATCTGGTGGAAAGACCGGATCAAGCGGTGGACGAGATGGATCAGTTCATTGTGCAAAATGCGGAAGATTAGTCCCTCGTGGGAAAGCAAAAAGAGTTACACGATATGTAACTTTGGTTGATTATGCTATTGGAAAAGAACTCAGGGAAGCAGGAGCAATTGTTCCACAAAGGCAAGTTTCAGATTGGTATTGTGTATCTTGTGCGATTCACACCCATAAAGTACATATTCGACCAACTGGTGATCGCCACAAACACGATAAAATCAGATAAATCTTAATATAAATAATTTTTTTTTCTATTTTAAATGATATTCGATATTTAGCTATTAAAACGATTTTTAATTTCTTCTTTGACATGGTTATTATCGTCTAATAAATCTCCAATTTTTTTAATAATCGGAATACAGCGATTTTTATAATCATCAATAATATGCTTACATTCTTCACTGCAACCGCACCATTCCCCATGCGATATACCATGTTTATATGAAATTTTCTCAAATTTTTTTGAAATATTTCTTAATTCTTTTATTGGTTTTTCCAAAGGTGTTTTTTTCCAATATTTCCTTTTTATTTGTGTATCTAAGTTATTGCAAATTCCATAAATACTTAAATATGCGGATTTCCATATATCAATATCTGTTTTCTTACGAAAAATTTCTCGATGTAGGATTATATCATTTAGGAAATCTTCAATTTTTTCTTTTTTAAAGAAAATATTATGTGACATTTTCTTAGTCATCAACTTTATTGAATAAATTTCTACAGAATATAATCGATTTGAATAATAAAAACCAATGCAATGATCAAAAGCAATAAAAACTAAAATATAATAAAAAACAATGAAAAGTGATAAATGTTGATGAATTTTTATGCCATTTGCTTAAAAAATACTGGAATCTTTCTAACTATTTCAAGATCTCTATCTTCATTGCCGATTTTAATTGATGCACGTATCAAAAATAATGTTTCTTTAATAACATCAGGGTGATCGATTCGAATTTTCGCAGTTTTTTTTAATCTTATTGTATAATTTTCTGGGACGCCTTCCAAATTAGTATCTAACAGCACATCAAATGCAATTAAACCAATTTCTTCCTTAAATGCAATTAATAATGTCCTTCCTGTGTCAGGATTTTCTTGAGTTTTAACACAATCCCAATCCTGTTTAAAATCATGTGGCAAATTATCGTAAGGAGTTAATTTTTTTTTTCCTTCCGAGAAAAATGTAAAAGGTTCATAAAATTTATTCACAAACATTACTAATTTCGCCATCATTTCATTATATTTATCAACATTCTTAATTTCATGGAATTTGTCAATTAACACAGATATATCACCACTAGGTCGCGTTTCAGTTCCAATTAAAGATGAGGCCAAATAGGCCTTTTTCATTTTGCTGATAAGAGGACTATAACGCCATTTTCTTCCTGAATCAATTGCACATTCAAGAGCTTCTGAATATAAATTTGAGGCAATTTCAGGAAATCCCAAGGCAAGAAAATAATCTCCAGAATCTGTTAAAGCAATCATTAAACT
>CAYPTZ010000066.1:0-10203 GCA_964413395.1 uncultured archaeon
AAAAAGTCCTTATGAATGTCAAAAAAAAATTATTTCGAATGTCAATTTAACAGGAGAAAATATTATTCTCATGGAGAAAAAAGATGAATATTGCATTAAATAATTTTAAAACAAGAATAGGAATAATTTATGGAACTATTATGCTAAAAATCTAACTTTATTATCCAATATAGTAAAAAAAAGGAAATTAGAAGAAATATAGTAAAAAAAATACCCGTTACCATTAATAAAAAAAAAATAAAGCTACTGCAAAAATCTTTTCAAATTTAATAATTAATTTTTTCAGGATTTTTATTATATTTGCAAATGATATCTTTTTTCATTTATAAAAAAAAAACAAAGATTGAAAAATTTTTACGTTTTTTTGGCGATTTTTTGAAGTATGAAATTTTTATAGTGCCGAAGATTTTCTAAATATGTAAAAAGATATATTACTTATTTTAGTAATAGATTCGTTACATTTTAGTGAAAAAATATGTCGGATGTCAATGAGAAACTCCAAGATCTACAAGAAAGTATGCAAAAATTACAAATACTAAAAGCATTAGGAACAGAAAGGTTAATCTTGGAACAAGAAAAAGAAATTTATCAAATTCAACAAGATATTATGAAATTAAATAATGATGTATCAGTTGATATCATTGATGCTATATTACCCAAAAAATGTAAATTCTGTACAGAAAAAACTACTGAAGAGGAACGTTTAGAATGTTTTGAGAAGAATGGTGATACATGTAAAAATAAAGAACCTAAAAATGTAAATATGTTCAATGGGAGTTTCTTAAAATTAATTATTCTCTATTTGTCAATCGTAACATTATTAATTACTTTTCTCCTATTAACTAATATTTTTAGTAATTATTTTGAAAATAAAATATTGTTATTTGGAATTGCCTCAATAATATTGATAATTATTATATTTTTAGTTAAAAAACCAGTTAAACAGATATATTCTTCATCATAATTTTTTCATTTTTCATTATTTTAGCATTTCTCAAATAAATTTATCATGATTCAAATATCATTTATTATAGATGTTTTTTTTTTATATCTATAATATATTTTAGTAAAACTTGGTTTTTTTGGATTGAAACAGTAAATGATAAACCTAAATTTAGCTGAAAATAAAAAAATTAATAATTCTAAAATTGAAAATTATATTCATTTTGATTTTTGTAATCTAAATGAAAATGATAAATTACCAAAATTAACATGGACAGAACAGCCTGAAAATGCATTTTCTGTGATTAAATCAAAATTTATTCCAATATATTCAATTAATTCATATAAAATTATTACAAAAATAAAAAAAAAAAAAGATTGCTATTACCATAAGCCAGATTTAGCACAACTAAATTTTAAAAAAAATGAATTAATTTCAAATAAAGATTGGACTAACAAAATAATTCATGGTGATTCCCTCATTGGTATGGCTAGCATGTTAGAAGAAGGGTTCGAAGAACAAATTCAAATGGTTTTTATGGATCCTCCCTATGGTATTAATTTTAATGCAAAAAATAAATTAGGATCCATAAAATCTGAAGGATATTTAGATAATTGGAAGAAAGGTCTTCCATCTTATCTTGAATATCTAAAGAAGAGGCTTATTTTAATAAAAAAATTACTAAAAAAAAGTGGTTCTTTGTTTGTTCAAATTGGGGAAGCAAATATTCACTATGTTCGATGTTTATTGGATGAAATTTTTGGCCCAAAAAATTTTGTAAATCAGATAATGTTTCGTACAGCAATAAGCACGAATAATATTCAAAGCATTGGAGATTATCTATTATGGTATTCTAAAGATAAAAAATCAATGCTAAAATTCAATTTGTTTACAGAAAGATCTAAAGAAAAAATCGAAAAAACATTTACTTATTCGGAAATTGACATAAAATCAGGAAAAAAACAATTTTTTAAAGCTCAAGAATTAATAAAACGTAATAATAATTCAATTAAAGGCTCAAATTCAAGAAATTTTAAATTAAATGTTAATGGAAATGAATATCTTCCTCCAAGTGGTTTTGAATGGCGTTGGGATAAGCAAGCAATGGAAAAATTAATCTCATTAAATAGAATTCATGTGATAAATAATAAATTATATGGAAAAAGATATGAATCAGACTTTCCAGAAATGATTTTAACAAATATGTGGAATGATACATCAACTAGCACTTTTGCTGCAAAAAAACATTATTCTGTTCATACTAATCCAAAAGTTATACAACGATGCATTGCTATGACAACAAGAGCAGGTGATTTAGTTATGGATCCTACAAGTGGTTCGGGTACAGCTGCCATTGTTGCAGAAAAGCTTCATCGACGTTGGATTGTTTTTGATACAAATGCAAATGCAATATTGTCGACAAGTAATTGGTTATTAGGAACTCAATTTCCAATTATTAAATTAAATTTACAAGAAAATGATTTGGAATATTCAAAATTAAATAAAATAAGTTTAAGCAATCTTGCTAAAGACAAATTTTCCCCAATTCAAGAAAAATATGATCAACCAAAAATTCAAAATAAAAAAGGAAGATTAGCTTCACAATTTTTAATTGAAAAGATTGATCTTGTATCAATAAGCGATTTTAGCACAACAATATTATATCTTATTCAAAATAATGGAATTTTATTACCCACAGGAGAAAATTTGTATTTTAATAGTGTTACCGAAAAAAAAATAAAATTAGATCTTAGCTATTGTGAATTATATTATTATGAAGGTTTAGTCAATTCTAAAAAAATCGACTTTTTTTTCATTCAGATAAAAGACAAATTCAATACAGAAAAATTTATGAAAATTTTTATAAATTTCATAAAATCAAAGAAAATCTTAAACCATGTTATAATTTCTTCACATTTCTCAAGTTTTTTTATTAATAAAATTCATAATTTTCAAAATAATTTGATTCAAAAGAAAAATAGTCTTCAGAAAATATCTTTAGCTACTTTAAATCAAGATATATTTATCAATGAAATAAATTTTCAAAAGCATCCAGAAAGTATTTTACTTAATGGAAGGGTTAAAATTGATACTAAAAATGATATTGAAATTTCTTTTTTTAACTATGATACTGATGATTATGAAGTAATATCTCATAAAGAGATGTCATTTTGGGGTTTAAAGCAAATAAAACCCCAAATTTTAGATGGATTTGATCAAAAAGATATAGATATCATTCAATTACCCTTTTATAAACAATATTGTGATAAAGAATTACTAAACTATTATTGCTTGAATAATTTTAATGATTTTTTGAAGCTTTTTATTAAAGAAATTAATAAAACGTCAAATTTGCTTGAAATTATTTGTATTGATTATAGAGGTGTCGAACACTATGGTTTTTTCAATGTTCAAGAAGGATAAAATATAATTTTATTTTATTTTATTTTATTAAAAAAAGAATATCAGATACGATCATAATCTGTTATATTATTCAAAAAAAGGTAATGATTATTAGAAATAAATATAAAAAACAATTTTCCTATCTTTTCAATACATCAAAAATAAATAGCTGGTTTTGTATGTTATAATTAAAGGTAATAATATGAAAGAACAAAACAAAAGTGCTAATTTCACCAGTGATAATGAGAATACACATTCTATTTTAGAGGTAGAGAAAGCAAAAATTGCCTCATTAAACATTGATGATATGCCAAACAATTTATTTTCAATTCTAATGGAAAATAAAATTAATGATAAGTATACCTATCTAAAATATGATAAAAAGCCCTTCATTTTAAAAAGGTAATATTGTAGTTACAATGTTAATAGATTTTTTTCTAAACCTGATTAAAAACTATCAAAATATTTAATTCGATATTAAATTTCATCTCTATTTAGAATTCTGTTTATTTAGCGAAAAGAGAAAATCTCTTATATCAAGAACATCATTTTTTTTTCCATCAAACTTTTCATTGTTAGATACATTCATAGATTTTAGCTTTTGGTCTAATTCTAACAAAATATCATTCTGATCATAACAAAATTTTAACATTTTTGAAATTTCATCTGATTTCTTTAATTTATTAATATTAATTGGAGTGGAAGCTTCAATCATCATTTTTGCATTTTGAGGATTGTATTCAAGAATAATAAAATCTTCCTTAAAATCTTTTAATTCAGCAAGCATTGGACCTGTTAGAATAATTAAATTTTCTGGTAAAATTAAAATCATTTTATCAAATATTCCTCGATTTAATGCATTCATACAATCCATTATATAATAAAGTGCATTTGCTTTCGAAAGATTGCAAAGATCATTTAATACCGGGATATTTATTCCAATTTTTTTTTTTGAATTAATTCTCTCAATTAATAATGCTACATCTTTTTTATTTCCTTGAACATCATAACCATAATCCAGTGTAAATGATATTTCTTTTTCAGTATTTTTAAAAATGTTTTCGTTTACTAATTTAAAAATAGATACAATCGCAGAGATCATGGAAATAGGATTAATATCTATGAAATAATTTTCATTCTCAAGAGTTATTTTAGCTTTTTTAGGTTTAGGTTGCAAAACAGCAGGTAAAAGTTGATTTATATCTTGTTCTCTAGTTTGATAAAATTGTTGATTTCTAATGATATCTTCTGAGGTTAAGTTGTCTGCATTGGAAAAAAATTTTTTTTCTGAATAATAATTGATAAATATCTCTACATCTTTTGGATTTGCATGATTATCATAAGCTGCGCAATCAATTTCATTGTTAACTACTTTGTATAGAAAACTTGAAATTAAATTGATCAAGAGTCTCTGATTTCCTTTAGTTTTTAGATATATGTATTCTAGAGTACTATAAGATAAAGGAAAAAAATTATTTGGAAGTATCTGTAAGAAATGTTCTTTCCAAAAACATTTCATTAAAGTTGTAAATAACTTTGCAGATTCTTGAAAAGTAAACGATTTTAGATATAATTCAGGTTCAAAACGGGATTTAACTGAAGATGTCAGGCTAATTTTAACTCTATTCCAGACATCCTCTAAACAAGCAGTGACTATAAGTGTATTTTTAGTTTCATTAAATAACTTCTTTATAATTTCCCAAAACTTAAGTTCAGCTTGGGCCCCGTGAATCCGGTATATCAATTCTAATTCATCAAAAAAGAATATTAAGACCTTTCCAGAAAATTCATCAATTATTCTTAATAGAGTAATAATTTCTTCATCATTTTCTAAATTTGACCGTACTTTTAATTCTGATAGTTCATTTCTATCCAAATGTTCTGCAAATAACCATCTTTTTGCTAACATTTTTTCATTTTGGGGAATTCCAGGCCAAATAAGTTGGATAAGAACTCTTATAATTTCACTATGAACTCCTCCATAATATTTTATAATTTTTGATTTTACTAATTCGAAAGAATTGAATGAAGATGCATGAAATTTTTCAACTAAATTAACAGCAGCATTCACGATTAATTCTTCTCCTTGTTGATGGATTAATTTGACCAAGATATGTAATGGTATTCTCACTGGCATCGAAGGGGAAGGGATATAAAAAGTAATTCTAGATAATTCTTCTGGTGTATTTTTATTTTTTAATTCATTTTTCTTTAAAATCCAATAATAATGTGTTTTTCCTGTTCCAGATTTCCCTACTAATGGCTGTAGTTTGGAAATATGCTTTTTAGAAATAAAATGTATAAGATGATGTATTTTAGCATCAATATTGAGATGATTTTGAATATCATAATTATCGCTATATGATGCCTGATCACTCCTACTTACTGATTGCTCAAAAGGGTGAATATTATTTGCTAAAACAGATTTATAATATTCTTTTATCTCAGATTGTAGAGGAATGTTATCCATATGATCAACTATATGTATTTTTCACTGAAACGAACCTATAAAAATTCATTTTTTTTTTTATTTTTTTTTTTTTTATATCAAAAAATTTTTAACAAATTTTAGATATTTCCCTAAATTAAATAAAGTATAATCTTTTATAATGATGAAAATGGTGGTTAATTTAGAAGATAATACAAAAATTCAAAATAATAAAAAAAAAAAACCCCCATTATTAAGCTCAAATGAATTCAATGAGGATTTATTAAATTTATTTCAGCAAAATCCTCTTATCTCTTCATCTGCAGAATTGATGCAAGTATTTAAAACATTAAGATTACCAGAAAAGTGGACAGTTAACACAATTAAGAAAGAGTTAACAAATTTAAAGATAATTAATTTTAATAAATCTAAACCATCGGGTTATTTTTTAGATTTTGAACGTTTTAAAGAATTGAGGAATAACCATAATTCTACTAATATTCAAAAAATTAATACTTCGGATGATTTTACTCTAAAAAGACCAAATTTCAAAAAAAAGCAAGAAATTAGTACTCCCAAAAAAATCCCAAAAAAAATATCTAAAAAAAGTTCAAAAAAAACCTCAAAAAAAGTCAAACTTCCATTAGTATCATCATCGGCCTTTATAACCGAATTAAAACAATTATTTCTTGATAATCCGATAATAGCCCCTGCTAGCGCTTTAATCGAATCTTTTAAAACTTTGAATTTACCCCAAAAATGGACAGTAAATACTACAAAAAACGAATTAATAAATTTGGGAATCATTTTTTACCATAAAAAAAAGCCATCAGGTTATATCTTAGATACCGATAAATTAAATGAATTAGTTCATATATATAAAATCTCATCGAGCTCACAGAATCATGATAACAAAATTGATCAGGTATCAGTAAAACAAGGAACTACCCAAAATACTCAATCTCAGTCAATTTCAAAACCAAATTCTAAAGAAGAAGAAAAATTTCCTTCTTTAGCACCTTATTTATTAGAAAGAATGTCATCTAATGCAAGAAAAATATTACGAGTAGGATTGTTTGAAATAAAGGAATTATCTACAAGTAAATTAGATAAAAATATTGAACATTTATCATCAGCTCGGATATTTTATGATGGTAAATATGCAAATGAAAAAGTATTGTTAGATTATATAGATGAAAAAGTCAGATTCTTATGTGATTTAAAAGAAAAAAGACATGAAGAGGAAGCAGAAATCTTAATTAATCAATTATTTGTAGTAAAACTAAACGCAGGAAAATTTGATTCGATTATCAATAAATATGATCCAGAATCGAATTTAGATGAATGCGTTTTTCGTTGCATAAAAAAATTAGGAGGCAAACGATCAAAAATTGAGCTATCAGATTTTGCCTTGCAAAAACATATTGCAGATATTCTTTCAAAAAAATATATTAAAAATATAAAATCAAAAGAATAGATTTTTTAATCCATTAACTTAATATTTTTCAATTATTAAGGAAATTTGAGAAACTTATGAACTATAATTTAACAATTAGTGAGAAAGGGTTAACATTCATACAAGATTTTAAGAATAAAAACTTTCCAAATGAAGAAATTGTCTTAATTATTGCTGAAATGCATATTGCAGGGGGATTAATGATTCCCGAGATCAAATCTAAACGTTTTATGAGTAATGAACAAAAGCGTGCTTTTGATAATCTGTTCCCTATAGGGTATAAATCATATCCCTTTTCGGTTTATGTCGACCATCAAGCCCAAATAGAAGATTCACTTCCTGAAGAGTTTCTTATTGATTTGCAAATAACTCCCAAAGGAAAAAAAGAATTAGTTTTCAAAAATCCTCGTTTTGAATAAATTTTCAATTTTTCTCTAATAAAAGAATATAAAAACCTGTACCCTATATTACTATTAAAAATGCACAAAAATAAAAAAGTAAATTTTCTTACTTTAGTGATTTTACTATCCCTTTTTCTAAATCTTAATTTTACTAATTCTTTTGGAGATATTAAGAACAAATCCTCAATAACAAGTTCTTATGATAATTCAGACCTATCTTCATCATTGAATACTACTTTAGATTATGGTGTTATTCGAAGATCAGCATTAGTTTTTGAATATAATATTTTAGAATCAATTGATTATTCTGAATTCTTCAGTGAAATCTCAAGTCCTTTTTCAAGTGTTTCTTCATCTTCTTATCTTGAATTAAATAGTCTATTTGAAAATTTAAATTATCCAAGTACACCAAATGAAACTTCGTTCAATGTTTATACTTATCGTGCAAATACTCAATATCCCATATATTTTTATTCAGGAAATTGGGATTATGAAGGTTATTATACTAAAGAAATTGATAATTCTTATCAAGATACTATGTGGTTTGTATTTCCACAAGATATTTTCATTGAAGATATTTTTCAAAATAATACATTATATTTAGAACAAAAGCTTTATGAGCATAACTTCAATAACTTAAATTTTACTGAAACCTATGATATGGTCAATGATACCATCAAGATGAATCAATCTTTATACTCCGCAAATTTCACAGATATTTATAATGGAAATTATAATGCAAGTATTGTATTTATAGGAAATTCAACAATAGGCACGGAAATTAACATTACAACAAGTATTACATCGGAATTATCTATAAATCCTTATCATCATTACATTGAAGAGGAGAATTATAATTTTCTAATAAATTTTACAATATATTCCAATGCTACAGGTGTACCCTCCTTAGAATATTATTACGTTAATCAGAGTTTTTCAAGAAATTTACAGTATTTTGAATCTCCCTTTTTAGGACTATCTTATTCCAATACAGAATATAGTCCAGAATATTCTTATGATTATTGGGAAGAAGTACCAACCGAAGAGAATCAACATCTGGGACCTGACATTGAAGATTTCTTCAAAATTATTTTTGGTCTAATATTGTTAGCAGGATTTATAGTGTTAATTGAAAAGGTTGCACGATCTTCAAAACGGTCTAATAAGTATAATTTTCCACGAAATTCTAGAAACTTATCGCAAAATTGTGGAAATGTATTCCAAAACGTTCCATTAAATAAACCAATTGAAAATAATGGCAGGGAAAATACATATAGTCCATCTTCATATGAAAGAATTCCACAATCAACTGCTTCTCCATCTTCTATTCTCCCCAAATTTTGTCCTGAATGTGGAGGGAGATTTTCTAAGGAAGTTTTTGAATTGTTAAGAATCAATAAAAAAGCTTTTTGTTCCTATTGTGGAACAACGATAGATTTTTAAAAAAAAAAATCAATCCCTTTTGAATCTATTTCATTCCTTTAAGCAATTTTTTTCGTTCTTTAGGTGAAAGAGTTATATATTCACTTATTAACATCTGCTTATCTACATCTGAAAACTTCAATTGATTAATTTTATTCATTTCATTTGGAGAAATTTGAGTGGTAATAAAATTACTCATTTCAAGAATTTCAGAGATGCTGCGATTGGATTTTACATAGTTATCTATCAAATGATTACTTTTAATTAAAGAATTTTCAAGACTTACATTTTGAACTTCATTCATCCCGAATTGAGATGATAAATTGCTCATGTAAATCGGATTCTTAACTAAGTTATCTTTTTTTTTATCCATCATGAATACTATTAGACCTACAAGCCCAGCAGTACCAAGTATCGCTGAAGCCCATACAATTGGCCCACTAAAGAAGGGATTTGGGTTTTCAGGATTAACTGGTCCAGGATTAATTGGAATTGTGTTATTCAGAAAATACTCTTGGCTAAATATTGGATAAAGATCTAAACTATTGGCATCCCCATCAATATTATATGGAGTATCTCCAATCAAATCTTCATCGATATCATCTCCAACATAATCATCCCAATAATTTCCAGTTTTATCTGTCTGATTATACCAAATATTTAATGTGCCATCATCAAGAGCATGTTGTTGATTGTCAATAAAAATATTTTGATGAATGGTATTATTAAATGAATTTTCATCAACTTCAATGCCAATATCGTTATTTGTTATGTTGTTCCATGAGATGGAAACATTGTCAACTTGTTGTAATTGAATCCCAACATTATCATTATTAATTATGGAATTTTTATTGATAACCGTCTTTAACTTTGCTTTCCATTCATGTTCCTTAGAACATAAAATTCCATTTCCATTATCATGGATATTGTTAGAGGTAATATATGTTAAAATTTGATTATCAAGATAAATTCCATATTGACTATTGTTGCTGATTTCATTATTGGAAATAGTTAGTGATTTTGATTCAAGATCAAAAGTATAATCTTCAAATACATAAATACCATAGTTATCATTGTTATGTATAAAATTATTGGTTATTTCACCGAAAGATGGACTCCAAATTCTAAGACCTGAAGTATAAGAAATGGA
>CAYPTZ010000067.1:0-10177 GCA_964413395.1 uncultured archaeon
CATCAACATCTTCAAAATTAAAGCGATTGCAGGGTGAATATACTCTGCTAAATCGGCGGAGAAAGACAATTCGCAATCAAATACGGGAGTATATAACACGAACCCTCTATTACATGATAAATCGCTTCAATATAGATATGGTTAAAATGGAAAATTTATCTTCTCTCTCCCCTCGAGGAAAAAAAGGTTATTTTGCCCGAATAATAGCGGATATGATCAAACAATTAGGAACTGAAATAGAAAGAGGATCTATAATCTGGAGATTGAATCAATGGTGTGAGAAGGAACATCCTAACTTACAATATATCAAACGAAATCCCCGAAATACTTCGAAGATACATTTCTGGTGCGAAGGAGATGGTAGAGTTATAAGAGGGGATGATTGGGAATTCGGAACCTGTTCAAAGTGTGATGAGATAAATATCGATACTCATCTAAATGCATGCTATAATATTGCCAATTGGGGGATGCGCCCACCGCCGAAAGACTTAGTGTCTCCTTCATAAAATCTGCCTTAGAATCCCGAATTCAAGTAACTTAACACCCTTTTTTTTACATATCAACGAAATAAATATATGTATGGCTCTGGTTCTTAAAGTCCAACCACCATATATCAACTCGCGTCACTCGTCGCGGTAGAACTAACTTGGATGTCCAAGTTTGTCTAGATTAATTATGAGTGTTTCCTTTATTATCGTATATGAAATACAATATTTTTTCTTTATCTCTAGAAGAATTAGGGGAGTATTTCACAAAAAATTATTCTATGCCTTCATATCGTGCTACTCAAGTCTTTGAGTGGATATACAAGAAGATCTCATCGTTTGATGAAATGGTTAATGTACCCAAATTATTAAGATCACATCTAGAAAAGGATTTTTTTTTAGGAAACCTTGAAATCATGAAAATATTGCACTCAAATGATGATACTAAAAAATTTCTTTTAAAATGTGCTGAAGATTCTAATGTAATTGAAGCTGTGAAAATGGAGTATCATCATGGTACTTCTTTGTGTATTTCTTCTCAAGTCGGGTGTAAAATGGCATGCATTTTTTGTGCATCTGGAAAAAAAGGTTTTGTTAGAAATTTATCTGCGGGTGAAATGATTGCCCAAATCATCACCATTCAAAAATCTATTAATAAGCGTATATCAAATATTGTTATTATGGGTATTGGAGAACCTTTAGATAATTTTGATGAAGTAACAAAATTTTTACAAATCATTCATAATTCTAAAGGATTGAAAATTGGTTATCGCCATATTACATTATCTACTTGTGGTGTTGCTCCAAAAATTTATCCTCTTGCAAAATTAAAGTTCCCTATTACTTTAGCCATTTCATTACATTCAGCTAATGAAGAAAAAAGAACAAAATTGATGCCAATAAATAAGAAATATCCCCTTTCCTCTTTAATTCCTGCTTGTAAATATTATATAAAACAAACAACACGAAGAATAACTTTTGAATATGCATTGATCAAAGGAATTAATGATTCATTAGAAGATGCAAAAGAATTATGTCACCTTTTACATAATGTCTTTTGTCATATAAATTTAATTTCTGTGAATGATATCGGACTTAATATAGTCTCCCCAAAAAAAAAAATGGTAGAACAGTTTAAAAATTATTTAGAGTCGATGAATATGAATGTTACCATTCGAAGAAATATGGGTGGTGATATTGAAGCAGCTTGTGGTCAATTAAGAGGAGATTATATAAAAGATGAAACCTAAATTGCTGATAGGATGTCCATCTTTTTTTTAAATTTCTATTTTCTATATATACATATATATTATAAACGAATTTTGTCGAACTCATTTATTTTTATAAGTTTCTATTAGCGTCGATATTTCATTCTTATGGAATTAATTATGCAATATATTAAGATACAAACATATTGATTGCAACTTTATTATAAAATCAATCCCAATTTTTACTCTGTTATGTAAATAAGGATACTCAAATAAATGTACTAATGGTTAAATTGTTCGAAAAACTTTGAAATTTTTCTAATTAATTCTCCATTAAATTTTCAAATACAAGAATGTCAAAAAAACATCATTTTATAGTAGAAAATTTTTTAAACTTAGAAATTTTCTTGGAATGATCCCAAAATTAAGAGTTTTTACTACGAATTATATTAGGTAATTTAGGAAAAAAAAACCTACTAACAAACAAAACAAGGATTTCCCATTATGCCAAGTATAGAAATTGATTTCACTCAATATTTACCAGGATTGTCAACGTTCTTTTCATTTTTTGAAGTTTTGAAAGAACATCATTTTATCGAAGATATAAAAGTTATCATCCAATCCAAGGGATTACCTCCTGTGTTACGAGTCTTTAGACATGAAGAATTACCACTAGTATAATACACAAATGAAATAATTATGATTACATTTTCATTTTAATCACCAAAACAGGGAAAAGGAACTCACATTCCTTTTCCCTAACCTCCCCAAACAAACAAACTAAACAAATTTACTCTCACAAGTTTCAAATCTTTCATATCAATCAACCTGGGAAGGAATAATCTTTTATTCCTTTCCAGAACTCGTTTCCAATATCGAAAAATATCATTAAATGTGCTATTATCCTAATAATAATCATTTCATTTTATTTACTCCTTGGAAAGGAATAATCAATTATTGCTTTCCTTAACTCCTAAATTAATATTCTTTTATTCAGAGTCTTTTTTATTTTAATGAGCTGCTTTATTTATATAAAAAATATTCTTTAAAATTAACTATTAAATTGTCTAAATCTTAAGATCTTATCATATATTTTCAAAATTTTTTTATTATTTCATAATTTTATAGATTTGTATTTGGAAATAATTACACAGGTTTAATTTTTTATCGAAAAATTAAAAACCAATTTTCATGATGAGGATATAATAAATTTCTTTATTACGAACATCAGAAAAAAACTTCTATTAATAAACAGAACGTTAAAGGAATTAACATGGTATCTATAATAATTGTAGGATTCGGTGGAGTAGGACGCGCAGTAGCACAGATGATCATAGATGAAAGTGATTACTACAAGGATAATTTCAATTTTAATCCTATCATAAAATCAATTTGTGAATTAAAAGGCTCTATTATCAATAATAGTGGTATAGACATTAAATCAACTTTAGATCTTAAAGAACTTTCAGAATCACCTGATTGGGTTCCAAATAAAAGTGCACTTGAAGTTATTGATGAAATCAAGGCAGATTTTGTTGTTGAATGTTCATGGGTGAATCCTGAAACTGGTGAACCTGCCTTTTCAATTATGAAAACTGCGATTGAACATAAAATGAATGTTATTTCCTCAAATAAAGGACCTTTTTATCTAAAATATCATGAGTTAGCATCTTTAGCTAAAGAAAATGGAGTATCAATTGGTATTGAAAGTACAGTAGGAAGCGCTATTCCTGCTCTTTTTGCAAAACAATCACTTGCAGGTGCTCATATTTCTGGAATTCATGGAATTTTAAATGGTACATCAAATTATATCCTTTCCCAGATGACAATTAAAGGAATTTCGTTTGAAAAAGCTCTCAATGAAGCTCAAGAATTAGGTTATGCTGAAGCAGATCCTGCTTTGGATATTAATGGTTATGATGCTGCAGGAAAACTCGTAATTTTAGCGAATCATTTATTAAATTGGAATAAGACAATCAAAGATGTTCAAATTAATGGAATTGAACAAATTACAAAAGAAGCAATTTCTGAAGCTAAAAAAAAGGGAATGGTATTTAAACATGTTTGTTGTGCAGAAAATGATTCTCTTTATGTTGGTCTCAAAAAAATACCAAAGCATTCAACAATGAGAGTAGATGGAAGTTTGAATATTGTAGAAATAGTCACCAAAAATGCTGGTTCCTATTCCTTTATTGGAAGGGGTGCTGGAAGACCCGAAGCTGCTTCTGGAATACTCTCAGATATTATCAATATTTCAATTCTCAAGTTTAAATTATAATTTTTTAATCTATTTTGTATTTGCTAGTAAAGGGACTCATGAATTTAAATACTATTTCTTGTAAGAGAATGCTTTTAGGACACCCGCTGCTAATCATTTCATCATAAAAACTATCTAAATCTTGAGGTGTAATTAATGTACCTTTTGTAGATTTTTGAGAAGATTCAAAAGCTCTTAAATTAGATAAGTAAGTTCCTGAGACTATTGTTTGCATATTATGCGCAAGGATTTCATTTGCATGTGGTTTAATATTTTCCAATATATGGTTGAGAAAATCAAGTATTTCTAATTGATGACTGTCTCTTCCTTGAGGAATAAGTGTTCTGGTAACTTTCTTTTTCTTCTTTTGATAAATATTTATAATACGACGATTATCTTCATCCCAATCTAATTCACACTTTCCATCATTCCCAAAAATAACAATTGATTGAAAAGTTTTAGACCAAGATGTTTCAAAATCTATTTCAATCTCTTGAGAATCTTTTTCTGAATAAAACCATACTTTAAAATTGGCATCATCCTCAACCATAAAATTTTGTAAGTAATAATCCTGAGATAATATTCTATCATCTAAAGTCTTCTCTTTTTGAGTTCCTGATTCCATTCTGATTGATTGCATCTTTTTAATTTTAAAATCTCTCTTTAATATGCCAAAAGCTAAACCAATGGCATGAAATCCCATATCCGAAAGGACACCTCCACCTGACAATGAAGGATTTAGAAAATGAGTTTGCCAGCCCCAAGATGGACCTCCGTGGCCTAATTTAATATTAATATGTGATATTTTTCCTATGACTCCACTGAAAGCAATCTCATTCATTTCTTTAATATAAAGCTGCCATAGGAAATTTTCATTAATTTGATAGTATCCATTAGATTTTTGAGCCGTTTCACATATCCACTTCGTTTCTAAAGAACATAATGCTGCAGGTTTTTCTGACATGACTGATTTATTCATTTTAAGGGCCCAAATCGCATATGGTGCATGTGAATCATTAGGAGTAGCAATATCAATAACATCTACATTTTCTAGAAGTGAATGAATGTTATCATACACCTTGACTTCCTTTTCGAAAATTTCACATCGCTTTAAATGGATTTTATCATCTTCATCGACCATTTCTTTAGCTGCTTCTTTAATTAATTGCATATATTCTTCCATTTCATTTTTTGCATTCAAAGCTCTCTTTTTTATTCTATCATAAAAACCAACAACAACTGAATTAACATGATCTGGATATGCTTGGCTGTGACTTTTCGAGATTTTACCGCATCCAACAATTCCAATCCGAATAATTTTAATTTTTTCCATTTTAAAGCACATTTTAGTAATGAAATTGAATATCATTCATGAAATTTAATATACATTTTAAAATGACACAAAAATTAAAAAAGTCTGTATCGAAAAAATTTTTTTTCTAAGAAATTATACTTATTAAATGAACAACAAAAAAAAACGGGAAAATTTAGAAGATGAAGATGCATTATTTTTGAAAAAACCTTTTCATCTTTTCTCTATATTCTCTATAATTTTTTTTTCCTAATTCTGTTATACTTACCATGGAATGAGGTTTTTTTTTAATAAATTTCTTAATTACTTTAACATATCCTACTTCTTCCAACTTTTTAATGTGAGAAGACAAATTTCCCCAAGTCAAGTTTATTTGAGAGCGAAGAAATATGAAATCAGCGCTTTCTGTAATGATAAGATATGACATTATTAATAAACGGGCTGGTTCATGAATTAATTTATCAATATCTATAATATCCTTTAAACTATCTTTAATTTCATCGTCATTAATTGCCAATTTGTTCACCTTGCATAGAGGGATATTTTTCACAAAATTTCTTCAGATAAAAGCACCCCATTATCACAATGATTATTCCTGCACAAATTAATGAAATTCCACTATATTCAATATCTCCAGTAATATGTAAGATTTCATTTATAAACAAAGCTAAACCAAATATAACTCCATTAATATACAATCGATTATAGTTTAGGAATGTTGCCATCAAACCAAATATGAATAGAGGTAATAATCCAAAGAAAATTGCTAGATATATTCCCATTTCACTTAAATTTATCTTATCTGTTACCGTTAACACAATAATTATTATTGTCATAATTACACAAAAAAGTAATATGATAGTCAATGTTTTCATTTTTTCTTGCTTTTTGTGAGTTGGAACTATTACTCCAATTCTAGATTGAGTAAAATTTCTCTTTGCAATAACAAAACTTGTAAATATAACGGCAAATAGTATTGGTGATAATAAAGAATTGAATGGACTAGATATATAATCATAAGCAAGTTCCCCAATTCCAAAAACTATCAACGTTAAGCCTAGGTTCATATCCCATAACCCATCTTGAAAATAGAGAAGGGATGTTTTTCGTTCTAATTTTTTTAAGTTTATGTTCATTTCAAGGTTTTCGGTCATAAAATTTCACCTAAAATCATAAAGATCTTTGTATTATTTA
The DNA here is from genome assembly GCA_964413395.1 of uncultured archaeon. Taxonomy (GTDB): domain Archaea; phylum Asgardarchaeota; class Lokiarchaeia; order Sigyniarchaeales; family Promethearchaeaceae; genus Lokiarchaeum. Next base: position 6,457 of record CAYPTZ010000067.1, read on the forward strand.
TAACTTTGCATCTCAAAGTTCTAATCTATATTTTGCATTTGTTGATTAAAAAGAAAATCTATTTAAAAATAACGATATTTTTAGAAACCTTCTCATATTTATAGTGATAAAATCAAAATTTGCCACTTTTCTGGAGAATTTTCAATAATAATGTTATCTATTTAAAGAATAATTTAGAAAAGACGTTTTTGTAATTAGTAAGAAATACAATATAATGAAAGTTTTTTTTAATTTGCAATTTTAAATATTGTTAAGTATTGTTAAGCTTTAATTCGTGAGTTATTGAGATATGTCAAAAAAAATATTAAAGAAAATTTCCGATAAAAAAGAAAGAATGGCTCTACAACGTTTGATTAATCAATATATGCTTCAAGAATTTAATTTTACTATTTTAGATGGCCATTTAGATTCTTTAAGTTTAAAATATAAGAATTTGAATCGCATACCAAGTGAAATTGAGAATTTTTATTTCTTGAGACAATTGGATCTAAGTAGAAATAATATTTCATCAATAGAAGGATTAAGATCACTCCAAATTTTAGAACAATTAAATTTTCGTGAAAATTATATTACTAAAATTAAAGATTTAGAATATTTACCTTTACTAAGAAATCTTGATCTCTCCCAAAATCAAATTAATAATATTGAAGGTTTATCATTTCAACCTCATTTAGAAGTTCTTAATTTAAATAGAAATGGAATTCAAGAAATTAAGGAATTGGATCAATGTAAAAATTTACGTATATTAAATTTAAACAGAAATTTCATTAAGAAAATTCAAAAATTAGACAAATTAACTCAATTAGAAGAATTATTTTTAGCATATAACAAAATAGATCGAATAGAAGGTTTAGAAAATCTTAAAGAATTAAAGGTTCTCAATCTAGGGTTGAATCAACTTGATATTATTCAAGGATTGGGCGGTAATCTTTATCTTGAGAATCTTAACCTTTCAGAAAATAGAATTTCAAAATTAGAAAACATCTCTCATTTACTCTTTATTAGAAAATTGAATCTTACTCACAATAATTTTAATCCTGAAGTAGAAAATATCATCCAAAAATCTGCACCAAAAATAATTGAATATTGTAGAATTCAAGTTAAAAAGGAACAGGAAAGTCTTAATCAAATTGAAACAAAAAATCAAAAAAATAATGATATTCAGAAATCTCAAATGAAAGAAGAACTGAGCTTCAAAACTGAAATATTATCAATGAATGGAACAACTGATGTGCTTGTAAAAAAGACTGAAATTGAATCTAGTTATGAGAAATCAGAAAGTAATGCTATTATTGATTCGACTAATCATTTTAATTCTTCAGAAACAAAAGATAGCTTATTTACTCCCAATTTTAGTAATAAATCTGATGATGATCCCAATAAAGAAATGGAAAAAAGAAAATTACCTCGTATAAAACCACTCCCGGAACCTAAAATTGCATCAATTCAGGTTCAGGATCAAAATAAAAATCAGAAACCCCTTGCTGTGCCCGTTCCAAACCCCAAAATATTACCTGTTTTAGATAAGAATTTCACATTAGAAGATGATTGGATGAAATTTGCGAATGAATTGAATCAAAAAGAAGATTATTATAACGCTTTATTGGCTTTTCGAAATGTTATTCAATTAAATACTAAGAATATTGACGCCTGGATAAGTAGTGGGATTGCTTTTAACAATAGAGATGATTATCGAAGATCAATTCGAGCATTCAAACAAGCAATCGCAATATCTGCTCAACATTCTAAATTATGGATGTATTTAGGTATTGGTTATTATAATTTTGGCGAATATGATTTATCTGTTAAAGCTTTTAAAGAATCTTTGGATATTGATCCTGAGAATGAATTATCAAAGACTTATCTAGCAAAAATCCCACATGAATATAAACAAAGTCTGAAATTATTAGAAAAACAAGCAGAATATTTAGCTCAACAAGCCCAACTTGCTGAAGATCAATTATTTAAGCAAATGTTAAAATATTCAAAAGCCTATCAAGAGATAACCTTCAAAGATTTATTACCTATTGTTATAAATCCACCTTATATTACAGATATCCCAAGTTTGAAACATAAAATCTCTGATTTAATTGTTCAACAAAAAATTAATGCTAAACTTTTCCTTGATCATCTTGAATTTACAACCGAAAAACCAGAACCAGTTGAACGAGCAGTTATTAAAATAGGAGATAATTTCAATATAAAACAACTGTTAGCATTTACTAACTTTTCAAAATTATGGTTGGCTGAAGACCTTGAATCAAAAGAAAAGCATGTTTTGAAACATATCATATTCCGAGGAAATTATTCAAATAGAAAATTGATCGAACATATGGCTTTACGAGAAATTGCACTTCTCTCAAAAATTAAATCTTCTCAAGTAATTCCTTTAGAAAAATCCTTTTTAGGCGAGTATCAAGAGAATTTTGGCTATATTCTCCAACTTCCTTATTATCAATTCGGGACTTTAGATAGAAAAATAAAGGAAGTTGAAGAAGAATTTGAGGCCGAAGGGCTATTGATGAATCCATACGCAATATTAACAATCTTTACTGGAATGTTACAAGGAATTATACCGATCCATCAAGCAGGTATTGTTCATCGAGATATAAAACCTTCAAACATTATAATAAACACCAATGAGGAAATTCCTCATCCAAATGATATAATTTATATAGATTTTGGTATTGCAACGGCTCCTGCTAAAATCACTGGAACCGATTTTACCATTGGGGGGGGATGTGGAACCCATGGTTTTTCTGCTCCAGAGCAATTAAAATCTCCTCATGTTGATTATAACGCAGATATTTATGCTATTGCAGCAACAATTTATTATACAATGACATTAACTAAATATAATGGTCTTTTTGAGATAGCAGAAGAAATTCAAGATTATTATAAGAAGATTGAATTTATATTTCCTATTTTAAAACGAATGCTCAATGAAAATCCAAAAGTACGAATGGAAAAGATTGAGATGTTAAAAGCCATTGTAGAAAATCTCAAGATGGTTATCAAAAGAGATGTCTTTAACAAAAAATAGTTTTTTTTATTTAAGAATTTATAAATCAATTTTTTCCATATATTTTTCTATTTTGTAAATAATAATTCAAAATCGATATTATTATTATATATTTATTATAACTTTATATTAATCAAAACAAATAACCATATATATTAGGTGTACTTAGAAATTGAAAAGGAGATTCCAGAGATATTTATCTATTTTTATTATTTTATTCATCATTGCAATCCCTAGTATCTCTCAAAAAAGTAATAAAGATAGTATAACAAATCCTAAAAATAATATTTCTGAAGAAAATGTGATTCATTTTACGAAAGATTCAATGAATTCTTTAAAAAGCCCATCAATTTCTAATCTAGAGTTTTATTCAGGAAAAAATGTTTCTTCATTTAGAATTCTTGAAAATATTCAAAGTATTTCTGAAAAAACCTCTATTAATATTGATAACGAGGATTTTTTTGTAGAAATTCCTGAAAATTGGAATTATTCCTCATCAGATTTATTTTTAAACTATACCTATAAGCAATGGCAAGTATTAAATGATCAAAATATAACGAATCCACTTGATTGGAACTTTTCAACGAATGCTCCCAAAACTCTTGATCCTAAAGTATTTTATATGGAAGCAGATACCGTTGGGACTATGTTGAATATACATGGAACTGCTAAAAAATCGAATCCTATTGACCCTGACAT
>CAYPTZ010000068.1:0-10160 GCA_964413395.1 uncultured archaeon
CTATAATATCGTTCCATTTAATTCTTTAGAAGAAGAAGATAAATTTGGTTGGGGTTCATTAAAAATTATATATTTAAGTTATTTCAATTGTCCTGATAATTCTTTACCCATTATTTGGATTAATGATAACGAATGGAAACCTCTTTTTGAACGTTCAAGAAGGTTTCTTTAAGTATGGTGCATAATTATGAAAATTGAAAATCCATTTAAAGGAATGGCATATATTACAGAAAAAGGAGTAAAACCAGAAGAAGTATTTAATAAATATAGTATAGAACCGTTTAATTATCTTCTAACTCATTTAAATGAACCAATTAATTGTTTTACAGTTGGTAGAATAGGAGTTGGAAAAACAATGGTACTGTCTTTATTCAATCCAGACTATTTGGAAGTTCTTTACACAGATAATTCGCAGATTCAAGAAAGGAAAAAAATTATTGATGAATTGCCCAAAAAAATTTTTAGTATATATACAAATATCTCATCTTCAAGTATTTTGTTAACTAGATTTAGTGGGGATTTACTAACGACTGAAAAATGGCAAAGAGTATTCGCTGATTATTTCGGTCATATAATTCTGAATAAATTTTTAAAAACATTTGAGAAAATTGGTCTAAATCATATTTGGGCAAAAACTATTGAATTAAAGCCATCAAATATATCAATCTTAAATAAAATTGCTTTGAATTTTGGAAATGAATTAGGGGAGATTATTCCAGAAGCAAACGAGATACAATCTTGGGATGACTTAAAATCATATACTAGTATGAGGATAGGAAACTGGAAAAATTCGGTTAGTAAATTAGGTGCGGAAAAATTTACAGGTCCATCAGAAACTATTGATTTAATCCAACCTTTTCTGGTGTTAAAGAAAAAAATTATTGAAGCTGAAATATTACCTAATGATACCAGATTTTTTATAATTGTTGATCAATATGAATCTTTATTTTCTCATCGAAAAATTGTTGATTTCAGACCTGCTTTCAATTTAGCAATGCATAATGCATCTAGAGGTAGTACTCGGATTGAATTTAAAATCGGAGTTAGACCATATGGATATAGAGATAATTTAATAATTCTTGGAAGTAGTAGTGTATTAGACCTTGAGAAAGAATGTAAAGAAATCATTATTGATGATGTTATTGGAGAATATTATAAAAGTTTTATATCAAATTTAACTATGAAATGTTTTGAGAAATCTTTCGGAGCTAATGTAATTGAAAAACCCCATAAGATATTTATTTCACTCAGTCCAATTCAGGAAGTAAAAATCTATGTTGGAAAAAGTGTAAATTTAGATTTACATCTTAAAAAATTTTTTAAAAGGATTTCTCTGTATTCAAATAAAAAATTCAATAAATCATTTTTAGATTCAAGTATTCAAAAAATTGTTGATTCAAATTTTAATATTGAATGTAAAATATGGATTGAAACTTTAATAGCAATTCTAATTGAAAAGTTTTTACAAAAAAATAAAACTTCAAATATTGATAAAGAAAAAATAATTAACCAAATAAAAGAGATATATTTTAAAGTTCTTGATACTCAAAAGACAAAATGCCCCAATATAGATAGTGATTGTATTTGTAATAAAATTCAAAATTATAAAATAGATAATTCCCTTTCTTTTAAAACAAAAATAAAAGAAATCAGAGATGGTGCTTTGTTTATTATTTCAAGTTCATATAAGTATTTAGGAAAATTATATTGTGGATATGAAAAATTAAGAATGCTTTCATCTAATATTGTATTGTATTATATAGAAATTGTTTCAAGCATATTTGATGAATATATTTTTAGAAATTCAAAAGAATTAGGCCCTATCCCATGTAAAACCCAGTCATTATGTGTATACCGAAGATCTTCACGTTTATTCAATGCAATAAGTGATAATTCACCTCATGGTTTAGGAGTAAAAGAATTTCTAAGGAAATTAGGAATAATTTTTAGGAGCAAACAATTGGAATCTGCATTAAATGTTCCTACACCAAATTCATTTTCATTAGATTTTCCAATTTCTGATTTGATTAAGAAATCAGATAATAATGATATTTTTATAGAACTTATATCATATGGGTATTTAGAAGAAGAAATAAAGACTCTCAAATCAAATTTAAATAGTGTTGTTTATAAATTGAATTCATTACTCTGCCCTTATTATGGTTTGTCGTTAAATCATTTTAAAATACCAATCTATATTAAAGGAAATAGTATGGAATTCTTAAAAATGCTAACAAATCCAAAAATCTCAATATCTGAACTTGAGAAATATATTTCATTACAAGAAGAAAGAAAAAAAACTCGATTACTCACAGAATATTGGGAGGTAAAATAAAATTTATCCAATTAGATTTGAAGAACTACTAAGCAAAGATATTTTAAAAGGGAAAATTTTATTTATTTCAATAATAGGATTTGAAGAGAGATGTCTATCATCAATAGAATATCTATTAAAGCAAAAAAAAAGTGAAATAATCTGGTTATTATTTGAAATAATTAATCATGATAATTCTTATAAAATAAAATGTTTAGAATTACAAAAAATAAACATTGAAAAAATAAAAATAATATTGAATAATCCTAAATTTGAGGTAAAAAAACTCGAGATTTTCAAATTAGACATTGTAAATTTTATGATTAGAGAGACAAATTCAATTTTGGATCGAAATAATGTTGAAAATATTATATTTGATATTTCAACTGCACCAAAAATCTGCTATATTCCATATTTAAAATGGATGATTGGAGATAATCCTTCAATCATTGAAAATAGAAATTTAATAATAAATTATACAAAACCAGAAGAATATACCAATGATGAAATAGAAAGCGAACCATTAGATCCATATACATTGATAGGTCTTCCTATTGAAGATGAACCAATTATTTGGTTCCCAAGTTTAGGATTTAAATCAGAATTTACTAATAAAATTTGGGAAAATATATGTCTTCTTAGCAGAGATAAAATCATTATTCCTGTTATTGGATTTCCAACATATCGTCCTGATTATTTTGATAAATGCATATTCGATCATGTAAATACTTTTAAAGAGAATAATGAATTTATAAAAGTTTTAAAAAATAAAAAGTACTTATTGTGTTCTGCAGATGATCCTTTTGATGTTTTTCAAGTACTAAGAAAAATCCAATTAGAACACCAAAATAGAACAATAATTTTATCTCCAATTGGTTCTAAACCAATTTCTTTAGGAATGTCTTTGCTTGCAATAATCTACAAATTATCAATTATTACAATTCAAGCAAAAACATATAATCCAAATTATTCAAAAGGAACAAAATCAACAATATCTTATTGGATATATAGAAATAATCAATTTACATTTAATATTTAATTTTAAAATATTATCTTTATTTTTTACTTGAGATGATTTTATTTAAGTTTTTAACAATTTTTTTTTTTTTCAATTTTGTGGATATATTTTTAAAAATACTAAAATAATTATTATACAAAAATGTAAAGAAAAAAATCAACAAGCAACTTTCTAATATTAAAATAAAAGAAAGAATGAAGATATGAAATAAATTGCTCAAATAATTAATAAAAAAGTAGAATTCTAATCAAATTCAACCAAAATTATAATGTGAAATAACCTAATTATAAAAATTAGATAATATGAAGTAAAAAAAATCTCCCACTTTAGTATTGTTGCAGATATCTGATATTGGCATTTTGCTTCTTCCATTCTATTATTTTTTCTAAAATATATTTACAAGGAGTGCAATTAAATAGCTAAATGATATAATGGATATCCCTAAACCCAAAAATAAAATTGATTTTTTATGATTTTTATATTTAATTTCAGCAATATTAGCAATATCTTTTATTTCTGTGCAATATTGAGAGAACATTTCTTCTTCGGTTACTTCATTAATGATTTTTTCAAATTGTTTATTTGTTTTCATATTAATGTTTTTGAAAAATAATAAATTACCTTTATCGCTTGATTCTAATCGTGCTTTAATCGCTTGAACTGAGAAAAGAAAGGATATGCCTAAACCTAAAATACTTAATATCGCTGATATATTCAATAAATATATTACTGCACTTTTAGAAGTCAAACCAATAGTAGAGTATGTATTTAATCCAAAAATTAAAGGAATTAAAAAAGCTATCAATCTCAAGATAATATTTGATTTAGAATCGGCTAAATTGATTAATTGTTGATTATGATTGAAAATAGTTTTGAGAAATTTTTCTTTTTTTTCTAAATTTAGTATCATTTCATCAATCTCCTTTTTTTAAACATTGCTTAATATAAAGATCATAAACACCCTTAAAAAATAAATATGAAAAAAAACAATTCTTGGTCACTAAATCAAATTCTTTAACGAATTAAAATTCTGGTGAGATTCATTCCTCAAATAAATAATTATCGAAATGTCCTAAATCAGTTCAATAAAAATCGTAAATATAATATTCAATTTGGAAGTTCACGAATTCCACAAAAAATTAGTGATATTCCTCTTGCTGGTGTTGTGAACACAAATGCTGCAATATTAGTTTTTGATATTGCAAAAAGTAAGAAAACTCTTGATATTCTTGGTCAGGAGGAATTTTCGGATTGGTTAGGGATAATTTTACACCTCGTGTTTAATTGTATTGATGATTATGATGGATTTGTTGATAAATACACGGGTGATGGGGTAATGGCATCATTTTCTAAAAGTTCTTCAGAAGATCAGTGTATTAATGCATTAGGTTGTGCATTAAAACTATCTGAAATTATTAATAAAGTAATCAATCCTCATTTCAAGGAAAGCAATTTTCCCAAGGTAAAAGCAAGGATAGGTATTGATTATGGAAATATTTATATTGAAAATATAGGAAAACGCAGTAAAAGTCAATTAATATTAGTTGGGAATGCAGCCAATGCTGCCAAAATATTTGAAGCTAAAGGAAAAAAAGTCAAATTCATTCAAGATTCTACGATTGTATTAGGATATGATGTAAAAAAATGTCTAAAAGAAGATTTTCTTGAAAATAGTGAAACAAAGGTCAAACTTTTAAAATACATTGATCATATTGAAGGTAATTCTGAAATAACTTCGGCAAATCCTTATAATTTCTATGAATATACAGGTAGATATTTGAAAGAATAGTGAAAAATCAAAAAAAAATTCTCTTATTGAAAATGAGTATATATACCATTTGGAAGTAATCATTAATTTTCTTTTAATTCTGTTTTGCATGGCGAATATCAGAGTTTAGATTATCTAAAACCTTTATCAATTCATTAAATCGTTCTTTTTCTGATTCTAACCATAGTTTAACTGAATTTCCATCTGTATCCATATTATGGGCTGAGTCATTTCCTCTTTCTCTAAAAAATTCTAACTTTAGTTTTAATTCTTTACTTTTCAATGAAGAATTATAGATTTTTAACTCTTTAATGGTTTCAACATTACAAAAATTAGTAATTAATTTTTTAAAGGAATGAAATTGAGGAAAATTTTTTCGATCATGAAAAAATAGCTCTTTATTATCAACACCAAAATGTTCTCGCAATACGTTAATCAGATAGTTTTCGATTAATTTTCTCATCATAATTGGAATTGAAATTATCATTTGGTAAGAATAAGATGTGTTAATCTCATTTATAATATTTTGAATGTCTTTATCTATTCCTTCTACACTATCTATATATTTTTCTGGTATTATCTTTTTTACCGAAGTTTTGATGAAATAAGTTGATAAACTGATTCCAATAATAAACAGCAATAAATATAAATATGATATATTCAGAAATTTTCCTGTTATCTCATATATTATCTCGAAAGTGACATCTATTTGTTCATTAATTGATTCTTCTTCATTTCTTAAAAAAAATAGAAATAATAAATTTTCATTTGCTTTTGGAGGAATTTTATCTAAGTATATATCTGTGAAATTCAGGTTTATTTTTGTTTTAGAATTAGAACTTGAATAATAATCTGTTTTTTTAAAAATTACACTATCTGAAAAAATATCTTGGAAAAATTGATAAGTTACTTGCTCATACCAAAATAAATTTGTTTTTTTATTAATAACTTCATTGAAATTCTCCCACATCATAATTGTATAAGGAAAATAAGAATCAGATGGATTACCATAATTTACATTAAAAGTGATTTTTATTACAAAATCAGAAATTTGTCCATTATGCGGTTTAATCTCAAATAAAAAATATTCATCATTGTCCATAATCGAATCAAAATGATTACTATACACATCTTTTTTATTTATAAATACTGTTATAACCCCAATAATGTTTGTTGATAATATCAGAATCAGTATGAATAATGAAACTTTCTCTTTTTTTGTGAGCAATTTTGGCATATTTATTCCATCATATCGTTATTTTTAAGAATTAATAATATGATAATAACATTATTTTTATTATATTTCTTTAATATAATTAAATTAATTTCAAAATCAATCTATATTTCTAATTGTCGTTAACCATTTGCTTTTTTTTTATTCTTTCCATTTAATCATTTTCATGATATTCCTTACAAATTAGGATGGCTAATGGAAATCGATGAGAATTAAATATCACTTTAAAAGATCTAATTTCAATTGAATATCGCGAAGAACATTTAAAATTAAGGGGAAAACTAGAAAATTTTACATTTATTAGTGAAAAATGGGCAGAAATTTATACAATTGAACGTAAATCTCTCCTATTATTATGTGAAATAACTTCCTAATAAAAATGATATGATTTTCGAATTTATGACATAAAATTAGTGTCTTTTTATTAAATTGAAAGAAAAAGTACCAGTTGATATAAAAAGTTCAATATGTGAGGATCAAAAGTTCCTTTAACAATTCAAGATTCATTTGAAAAATGCTTGGAGTATGCAAAAACCGATGATTTCATCTATTTTGACCCCCCTTATGATCCGGTCTCTAAAACCTCCAATTTTACGAGTTATACAAAAGAAACATTTGGTAAAATAGAGCAAGAAAAATTAAAGAATACCTTTGATCAACTGAATTCTCGGAATTGTAAAGTAATGCAAAGTAATTCTCATAGTGAATATATTTTGGAACTCTATAAAGAATATAAAATTATTCCCATTACAGCAAAACGGGCAATTAATAGTGATGCATCTAAACGCGGAAAGATAAAAGAAGTATTAATTTTAAACTACTAAAATTGAAAATAAAAAAACCAAATTTAAATAAAAATCATGAAAATTAAACAAATTAATGCCTTTGGTAAATAGAATACACACTCTGAAATAGAAAACATAATTTTACCAATAGAACTTATCTTATCTTCTTTTTTCAAATAATCATTAAATCCATTACCCGATTATAATTATTGAATTTGAAAATTGGCAAATTTAAAATAAAACCACTGGATTATGATGATTCAGTTATATCGTATATATTTGAAGATCAGGAAGTCTTGGAAAAGAATTTTATTTGAAAGGTATTCTTTAGGGCAGATTAAGATAAAATCTTATTTTTTTTGTGCAATGATATAAATCGAATCTTCTGGTTCTATTTCTTGATATTTTTCAATTTTGATTATTTTATAATGAATATTGAATAATTCCTGAAGAATGTCTTCTGTGTAAAATATGGATTTTAACCCATCTTGATCTTCTTCTTTATCACCATACCAAAAAGAATGACACACAATTCCGTTAGGTTCGAGAATTTGGACTTGTCGTTCAATTGAATTTATTAACTCACACCGAGTCAGATGTATTAATACCTTATTCGAATAGATTCCATCAAAAGTTCGATCTGTATCAATATTTATCGCATTTAAAACCATTAAGTCCGCATCAGGATTCATTTCTCGAAATCTCTCAATGAATATCTCAGAATAATCAGAACCAGTAACTTTAAATTTTTGAGATAGGACAGTGTAATCAGTTCCAGGACCCATGCCCAGTTCAAGTATTTTTGCATTATTGATTAGAAAAATTTCCATTTCGGCAATTATTTCTCGATCATTATAACCTTCGACCCTTTTAATATATTCTTCAACATTTTTTTTATCATGATAAAAACTCAATTAATTTCACCCTTAATACTCATACAAGTAAAATTATTTGTTCCTGTTAAAAAATATGTGTTAATGTTATGAGGAATAAATTTAATTAAAAAATAATATTTGCAATTAAAACATTTAATTTCTCCAGATTAGCTAATTTATCCTTTTCATAATATATTTAGGCAAAATTGGCTTAATTTTATCAATATTTCAAAGTGTTATAAAAATTAATCTAAAAAACACTAGAAAAGTACTAAATTTCTAAATAGAAGGATTATTCCGTTGTTGATCATTTTGATATAAAGACTTTATCATTTGTAGCAAGTATAGTAACACTATGTATTTTTTTTTAGTATGCTTTTTGTAGTTAAAAAAAGAAAAGTTTATCCTGGTTTTGGTGAATTATTGTTATTGATATTCTTATTTTTCTACTCTGTTGTAGAATCTGTTTTATAATATGGAAAAATATACCAAAAGTTATTCCTAATAAACAGATTTTTCTTTTCTCAATATTTGCTTTTTTAGGTAGCTGGCAGCTGTTAAGAATGATTTTATCTATATTTGTAGAAGATCACATCCCAGATTTTATGGAGGCGGGCATAATCCAAGGATTAGTAATTGTAAATATGATATTTACTAATATTATCATAGGTATGCTTTTTTTAATTTACAAAGCCCAGCGTCTTGAAATAGACCTACCTAAAGCTAATGAAGAGATAAAGATTTTATCTGGTTTTCTTCCAATTTGTAGCAATTGTAAAAAGATACGAAACGATGAGGGAGATTGGGAGGACCCTGAGCATTATATTCAGAAACATTCAGAAGCTGATTTCACCCATGGTATCTGTCCTGATTGTATGGAAATATTATATAATGATATTGATGAGTAAAACAATAATTTTAGTAAAATAACTTAAATAAATCTTGCCATTAATAATATATTATCATATTTTCCATCCAATTTTCTCCCTTTCGTCAATAACCCTTCTTGAATAAAATGATGTTTTTTATAAAATTTGACTGCATTTATATTGGATTCAAAAACCTCGAGCTGAATTTTCTCTAAATTTTGGTTTTTTGCATTTTTAATAGTATTGTTTAATAATTCAGTACCAATCCCTTGATTTCGATATGCTGCTAACAAAGCCATAGCCAATTCTCCAACGTGATGCATAGCATCAGTTTGTTTTGGAAAAATATTACAAAATCCTATTACTTCATCATCATTAATCGCAAAATATTGGGGATAATCTTTTTCTATTATTGAAATTTGCCAATTTTTAAAATTTTCAAACGGAATTGGATGAATTCGGGCAATATATTTTTTTTCTTTAGCAATTTCTTCAATGCATTGATGATAACTTTTGATCAATTGAAGATTTCCTTGAATTATTTCTACCATATTCATCATTCAAAATTATTAATATTATGAAATAGTTAATTGTGAAGATATTGTATTGTAATATCAAATTCAAGTATATAAAATTTTATGCATGTACAATAGATTTGATCATTTAAGTAACAGATATTGAATATGATTGGTGATTAGATTGGATTAATGATTAATATTTCTAATTATTGCCTAATTAGTCAATTTTATTATAGATTCACAAATTATTTTTCCCGTATAAGATAAGTTTCCTATGATTTTTATTCCTTAGTTCATATTTAGAAAAGTGAATAGATATAAAAAAAATCAAGAATATATCATTTTTTATTTTATCAACAGCTAGCATGCTATCTTTTCTTGGATTTAATAATTCTGAAATAGTAAAAGGTATCTCTCCATACTATTCTCAAAATTCAAAAAAATAATTTTTTATGTTTTTATTTCAATGTATCTGAAGCAGTCAATCAAATGATCATTTACCATACCAATTGCCTGCATGAATGCATAAATAATAGTCGGACCTACAAATTTAAATCCACGCTGCTTGAGATCTTTACTAATTTTTTCTGAAATGTCTGAACTTGCAGGAATTTCACTATATTCTTTGAAATTATTTATTTTCGGTTTATTATCAACAAAATTCCAAATATAATTGTTAAAACTTTTAAATTCTTTTTGAATTTCAAGAAAAGCTTTTGCATTAGTAATTGTGGCATTAATTTTCAGTTTGTTTCGTATAATCCCCTTATTAGTTAGCA
>CAYPTZ010000069.1:0-5773 GCA_964413395.1 uncultured archaeon
TATCTAATTTAAATATTGATATTTAATATTTCACTGATATACAATGATATAAAATGGCTGAAAATAATTTGCAAAATTCTGAAATGTTTGATAAAAATTCAATTAAAATCATTATTGATATAAATAATAGAATAAATACTCAAATAATTGAAGCAAAAAAGAAATTAAATTTAAATAAAGCTAATTCAATGAAGGAATTAGGAAAACAGATCCTTTCTATTAACACAATAATTTCAAAGCAAATTCATCCATTTCAAATTTTTTTCTTAGAAAATTATAAAAAATTTATCAAAAATAATATTCAATCTTTGATTTTCTCAAATAAGATTCAGAATATTGGACTATATTATTTAAATAAAAAAGAGATAGAAAAAGTAGTTCAAACTGACTCAATTGTTAAAGCAATCCCCCAAAGATATTGGAATAAATTAACAACAACTATCTTGAAAACTGAAAAATATTCTGAGACTATTTCTGGAATTAAGAAATTTTATTATACTTACTTAGATGGCTTAATAACCAAAGAAATCAAGAAGGTACCAATTAAAATTGATGATCTTGTACTTAAAAATTATAAAAAAGAATTTTATAAAAATCGACTATCCTTTGAAGAATATATTTCATATACAGAGTCGAACAATATCGGACAAAGTCCAACATCAAAAGGCATCAATCAATCAGAACAATTGAGAAAACAATTTGAAGATGCTCTTGAAAAAAAAAAAAATGAAGAACAGAAGAATCATCAAGAAAAATCATTTGACAATTATAAGGAATATTTTGATATGTCTGAAAGAGAACTTGAAAGAGCAAGGAGAAAATCTTCATTGAAAAGAAAACCAGCTAAAAAAACACGTAGGAGGAAATATCAATAAATGAATAATTTAAATGATCCAACAGTTAAAATAAAAAAAAATCTAATTTCTTTAAAAACCCCAATCTCATTTATTCAAGGGAAAGTTGAAGCTGAAGATTTACAAGATTTGATATATCCTATTTTTGATTGGAATACTATTTTTCCAGATATTTTTATTCGATGCAATGAATATAATACTTTTTTTAGCCATATGAATGAATCCTTACAATTAGGAAAAATCTCAAAAAAAAAATCAATTTCTCAGAATTGGCAGAATATTTATACATATTATGAAGAAATAAACAAATATTCATCAGTTTATGATAGTTTACAACGAATATATGAAATTTATAATGAGAGAATTCATTTAGCAGAACAAATTCCAGATTTGAATGAGGAATTAGAACAAATAAAGCAAATTTCTAATAATAGTATATACCAGGGGAAAATAGAACTTTTAACAAAATTAAATTCTGAATTATCCTATCTAATACCATTATTTGAAGTTCATTCAGAAGAATATAATATTTATAATAATAAAATGGTTAAATTTAGGGAATTAAAAGAACACAATTTAAAAATTCAAAAAAAGTACAAATTGATACAAGGAGAATTATTTCGTAAAACAAATGAGATAACTAAAAATATTGATGATTTAGACCCAAAAATTCAAAATTATTTTGAAAAACTTGAAAACTTAAAATCAAATGAAATTAGTGAAGATTATAAGCGAATTAATGCGAAATACCAGATTTTAAACAAAGAAACAAATAAATTAAAAACAGAACGATCTTCTTTCATAAAAGAAAGCAAATCAATCAAACAAAAACTGACGAATATAAAAAATAATTTTAGAAAAGAAAGAAAAAATTTTGACTCAATTCAAATAAAATTTACCGAAATTGAAAACACTTATCTCAATTTATCAAAACAAATTGAATCAATCAAAATTCAAATTAAATCTACCAAGATAGATATTGATAATTTAAAGATAAATAAAAATTCAAATATTAAACCAAAAAAGAAAGAATTAAAATATTCAACAATTAATCAATATTTAGAAGAGATAAAAGAAATCAATATTCGGATTGAGCAAATAGATTCAAAATTCCAAGATTTATTTGGAACTTCTGTAATAGAAGAAATCAGTATATTACTAAATAAGAAAGAATTGCAATTACAAAAAAAATTAAAGAAAACCACTTCATTGCTAAATGATATGATCAAAAAACGTACAAATACTAACTATATTCAAATTTTTCATAATGTATGTGATAAAATCAACCAAACAATGAATCATTTATTGAATTCTCTTGATATTAACCTAAATATTTCTAGTGCACTCTCCACTGAGAATCCTGGTAAATTTATAATTAGCTCAATTACAAAAAAAAAGGATGTAAATCTCTCATATGAGGAGGATTTGAAAAGAATTGAGAAATCAGTAATGATTTTTGCTTTTATTATAAGCTGTTATGTTGCAACTAATAATTATATCATCCCTCTTCATATCAATAAGTTACCAAATTCTGTGATCACAAAACAAACATTTCAAAAGTCAATAAAAATTATTGAGAATAGTATTAAAACACTTCCAGAATATAAAAAGATACATATTATACTTTTTTTACACGATAATCCCAATAAAATATCCCCAATTATAGAAATTTAATATTATAGTAGCAATAATACAAGAAAGGTGCTAATAATGGTTGATGAAGAAAAAATATTAAAATTAAGCCAAATTCTCTTGTCAAATCAAAAAAGTATGATAAAAGAACAAGACATAATTAATTTATGTGAAAATGATGAAGAATACAAGGAAATAATTCCACATTTAGTGAAAAATTTTCAAAATATTGGTGTATCTCTAATTCGAACATCCTACCAAGGAAAACGTTATTTTGTACTCACTATAGGTGGTAAAGACCAAAATATTACTCCAAGTATGTATGGTACTATGGCATTATTAGTATCTTTATATAATGAAGTAGGAGAAGATGTTTCTTTGAAAGAATTGAAGAAATTGTTTTCTAATGTATGGAGTGATATTGAAGCGCTAATTAGTGCAAATTATCTTCATATTACTAAAGATGAACCTGATGAAAAAATTGAGATTACTCCAATTGGAAAAGGGGCTTTTAAAAATATTATCAAAGAATTAAATATAAAAAAAATATTAGAAATTTAGTCTTTGATTATTTATTTTTTCCAAATTACTTGTACTCCTTGACTTGGAAGAACTCTATAAGTAATTGCTTTATAACCGAATTCTTTCTCATAATCATTAAGGCTTGAACTATATTTTTTAAAAGCATCATCATCCATTATTGAAATCGAACAACCTCTGAATCCATCACCTGTCATCCTAGAACCTAAACATCCAGGAATTTTCTGGGCAGTAGAAGTTAACCATCTCATTTCTTTTGACATTATTTCAAAATTAATATCTAAAGATTCGTTTGAATCATTTAATAATCTTCCAAATTTCTCGAGATCTTTATTTTTTATTAACTTTTCTGCTTCTAATACACGTTTATTTTCAGATATTATATGAAAGGCGCGTTTTCGAATATCACTGGGTATTAAGTCTCTGTTCTTTTCATAATCTTCTAATGAAATATCACGTAATTTTTTACCATCAGTTCCTTCGCTTAAAAATTTCTCAGCTTCTTGACATTCTAGAATCCTTTCAACAACTTTGGGAAGATAGACTTTTTTGGGGATATTTGAATTGGTAATAATTAAATTCATTTTTTTCAAGGATAATGGAATAGCTTTACAGCTTAATGTTTTACAATCTATTACTAAAATCTTATCATGTTCACCCATCCGACTAATATACTGATCTAAAACACCACCTTTTGTACCGACGACATCATGTTCTGCTTCTTGGCATATTTTTGCTAATTCTAAACCTGATATTTTCAATTTATAAATTTCTTGAATTGCATATGCAACTGCCATTTCTAACGCTGCAGAAGAAGATAATCCAGCACCTTGTGGTATATTTCCCGTAAAAGTAATTCGCACACCATCAAATTTATGGCCTCGTTTTTGCATCACCTTTACAATTCCAACGGGGTAATTAAACCATTTTACGGAACATCTCATCAAATCTGAATACATACAAGCCATTTTTTTATCAAAATCTAAGGAATGTACAGATATAATTTTAGTATCTGGAATTTTTGAAATAGCTACAGAAATTCCAATATCGAGTGCCATTGGTAATATGAAACCTTCAGTATGAGCAGTATACCCTCCTAATAAATTAATTCTACCTGGAGAATTAACAATCATTTCTGGTTCTTCCCCAAAAATATCTTTATGCTTTTGTTTTAATAATTCAATATCAATTTTTTCCATAATTTTTCTCTATATTTAGTATTTCATGATGGAAAAAAAAATATTCACTTTTGTAGAACTTTTCTTTAAAAAGAATTTGAATTACGCCAAAAAGATCATTCTTTTTATTAAAAAAAAAAATAAGAAAAAAGAAATTAATCGATTTTAATGAAATACTGATTAGCTTATTTTTTTACTGATTGTTTCCATTCAGCGACAAAATTATCAAAAACAGTTTGGACTCGATCTTTAGTAGGTCCCCGACCATCGACACCCAATTCACTGATTTTAATTTTTCCTCCTAAAAGGGTAATCGTATTATCATTATCAGTTTGAATGGCTTCACCAGGTAATATTTTACGTAATCTTGAAGCTAAATCTTCCATTGGAAAAGGCTCCCCTTCTAAAGTAAAAGAAATCCACTTGGTCCCATTTATAACAATTTTATCATATTTATTATGTTTATCATCTTTGGCATTCTCTAAACATATAGAATTTGTTCCAATTTCAAATCCAGAGAATCTACCTATAAAATAATGAGTAGGATAATCAATTTCAAGAGATACCTTTACGATCGAGTTAAGTGTAATAGATATTTGCTTATTATAATCACGTACTGCTTGAGAACTCATATTTTTAGTTTATTTTTATTCATGAAAAACTTTTTGGATATGATACTTTTTTGAGCATAGGAGATTTTCTATCTTAAGTAAATCTTTAAATTGTGAAGATATTATGGATAAAGAATTGGATAATGTGATCTTACCAAAGACCCATTCATCTATGTATCTAATGCATAAATATTGGGCACGAAAACCTGCCAATATTATCGCTTCCTACATTCAGCGTTATACGAGTAAGGGGGATATAGTCTTAGATCCATTTATGGGTTCAGGAGTAACTATATTAGAATCGGTATTTAATGAGAGGAAATCAATAGGCGTTGACATTAATCCAATTGCACATTTTATTTGTAAAAATTCTGGTGATATCATTGATGAATCATTACTTGAATTAACCTATAATTACGTGAAAATGGAAATTCAAAAACCAAATTCTCTTTATCAACAATTATTTCAAATAATATGCCCAATATGCGGGAATAAAGGAATAATTACACATCTACTCTGGGAAAATCCAAAAAAGACCGATATTCAAAAGGAAAATGGCACATCATCAGAGATTCTTAATGAAATTCGATATAATTGCTCAAATTGTAAGGTATTAATTTTTAATCCACAAAAGGATAAGAAATCATTCATAGCGTTAAAAAAGATTATTTATAGACAAGATAAATTAGCAGAAGAATTAATTATGAAGGGAGAAATAAAAATTCCAGATTTCTCTTTTCAATATTCAAATAAAGATACTTTTCTTCAATTAAGGCATTCATTAAGAATAAATAGTAATCTTGATCAGCTATATTCGAAAAAAAATTTACTCTTTTTAAGTTATTTAATGAATCTAATTAAAAATTTACCTGAAAGATTTGTTTCTCAAATAGAATTAATGAAATTTTACCAAAAGATGCCTATGATATGTTTAGCGGATTACTGCAGAAAAGCGGTT
>CAYPTZ010000069.1:5783-7121 GCA_964413395.1 uncultured archaeon
AGAATTAATGAAATTTTGTTTTTCTAGTGCAATAGCTCAAGCAAGTAAAATGGTTTGGGTGATTGACAAAAGGAAGGGAAAACAATTGAAAAGAAAACAAGTTGGATCATGGACCCATCATTTTTTCTGGGATCCAACAAATTATTTTGAAGTTAATCCTTGGATTTGTTTCAAGGAACGCTATAAAAAAATAAAAAAAGGTAAAGAAGAATCAAATTTACGAAATAGGAAATCAAATTATAAATTTAATACTGCACATAATTTTTCATTATTATCAGATAGATTCCCCGTTTTATTACTTGAAAAATCAAGTGTCTCTTTAGAAATTCCAAATAATTCAATAGATTTTATTTTTACTGATCCTCCATATGGAGATTCCATTCAATATGGCGAATTATCTTCCCTTTGGTCATCTTGGTTGGGTTTTAATATGATTGATTATGTTTCCCAAATTGAAAATAAAGAAATTGTTATTAATTCTCGTCAAAATAAGAAAATAGATCATTATTCTTCCCAATTAAAAAAAGTATTCCTTGAAATGTATCGCATTTTAAAGAAAGGAAAATATATGATTCTGACTTTTCATAATACTTCATTTAAAATCAGAAATGTCTTAATTAAGGTTGTTATTGAAAGTGGATTTTTATTAAAGCAAATTTTATTTCAATTGCCCCCTAGAGTTTCTGTAAAATCGATGCTTCATCATAATGGATCTCCGATTGGAGATTATTATATTCGATTTCAAAAATTAGATTTAAAAAATAAAGATAAAACATCAGTAGAAAATAGAGAAAATTTAACAAACAAACAAATTCAAACAAAAATCACTGAAATTATAACCAAAATATTAAAATATCGTGGTGAACCTACATCTTTCTTATGGATATCAAATATAATCGATGAAGAATTATGTAAAGCAAATCTCTTTCCTCTGGATAATTTAGAAGAATATTTAAACCACCTTAAAAACTCAAAAAAATTTCTAATTAATGAAAATAATGAATGGTGGTTTACAAAAGTGCAAAAAGATCATATAATTAAATCAGAAATACACCCACCATTGACAAAAGAAATTGAAAAATATCTGAAACATTATATTGCTTCCCATAAAATCACGAAAAAAAAAAATACCTTAAAACAGGGATTATTTAACATAATCTATGAGAAATTTAAAGGAATATACACCCCAGATAAATATAAAATTAATACACTTATTGAAAATTTAGTCTTAAAATCTAAATGAAGAATATTCTCTTATCAAATATAGTCACATTAACTTAAATATTGCAATTAATTACCTCTTTATGAGGTAAAAATTTTTGGCAAAATGCGATAGTT
>CAYPTZ010000069.1:7131-10123 GCA_964413395.1 uncultured archaeon
CTTTTAAATGCAGGTATTGTGGCGGTTCATATTGTAAGAAACACCGATTACCTGAAAATCATGGTTGTTCGTTCAGTCTTAGTGAAAACCCACGAGAAACAACTTCAATAAAGCAAGAAAAGAATTTTATTATTACAAATACTACAAGAAAATATGGGAAATCCCCAGATGTTAATTCTGATAATGAAGAAGATTTGGAGAAAGAAATGCGTCGATACATTGCAGATCAAGAACGATCTTCTATGCCTCGGCCACCAACTCGATCTTCTCCCAGATATAGAGATGATCATAATCCATTCATCTCAAGATCAAATGAAATCAATGTTACATATTGGTTGATGTCTTTAACAGCTATTTTTACAGGACTAAATTTGTTTAGTGTGGAAATTGGCAAATACCTTTTATTAAACACAAATAATCTTTTTAGCAGCATTCTGTATATTCCTTCACTTTTCACATCTATGTTTACTATTAATGGAGATGCATTTAATATATTAATTTCATTACTCTTCGCAGAATTTATGCTGTATTCTTTTGGTAAAACGATAGAAATTCAATTTGGACCAAAATTTATTAAAACATTATATTTCACTGCAGGATGTATTGCAGTTTCAATTGTTATAATAATCCAAATCCTTGGTCCAATCTTAATTCAAACTAACGGTCTTGTTCCAAGCTATGTATCCATCCAATGGTGTACAATATTAACAATTTTAACCTTTTTACTTTATATTATAGGATTAGAACGAGAAATTCGTACATTTCTATTTTTCATCCCTATGCGAATAAAACCTAAATATCTTTTAGGATTTCTTATCATATATGCTTCAATTTTTGCAATTATGGGAATATTCGACTCAGGTATTCCAACTGAATTATATTTAGCAGAATTAGTTTGCATATATCTGGGAAAAGTCTTTTATCAAAAATATGGAAAGACGATGCTTAACCAATTTTTTTAAAATTATTTTTACCAATATTACCAATTTTAAATAAATAATTTTTTACCTTCAAATCTCAATCTCCTATATAAGAAAATTATTTTTATATGTGATTAAAATGACTCAAAAAGGTGCATATTTAGAAATTCCTGAAATCAGCGGAAGAATTGATTTAAAGAGTGGAAAAAACAACTATTATATTGGAAAGAAAGAGTTGAAAAATTCTACTTCGAAAAAAATCGATTCAAATTACTTCAATTCAATTTCTAGTGTAAGAAAAGATCCAAATACAAAAAAGGTTCTAAAACAACAATTTATAATTACTCAGAAAAATGACAAGTATTATATCGAGGACCCAATCAGTACAAATGGAACTTATCTGGGAAACATGAAATTAAAGGGAAAAACACCTCAATTACTAAATGATGGTGCTGAAATAATCGTTCCTGTGGAGGATCAAGGGAAATTAACTCAGTTAAAAATTATTTTTCACTTTACCCAAAATCTTCAAAAATCCTCTAATCTCTCCATTACTCAAGCAAAATCTTCAACAAATCAATCTTCATCAGGAGGTAATTATTATGATCCAACCAGAGCGCCCACGACTGCTCCATCTCAAGATTATTCATCAATTCCAGTAGTTCGCCGAGTAAATGCAGTATATTATGACCCTGATGATCCTTCAAACACATCAAATAGTTTTATATTAATTAAAAAGCAACTTACGGTTCCGCCAAATGCATTTCGACCAGATTCAGGATTAGATCTGTCGATGATTTATAAATTAGAAAAAAGTGAATTCTGGCATATTATGGTGGCCTTTGTGTTATTATTTGTGACTATTTATCATACTTATATCAATTTAATGGGGATTATGGCCTTAATTAATTACATTAGCTCTGGTGCTCCTTATGTCACATGGCAAATGGCATTTATTGATACAATCCCAATGGCCTTGATCTTCTGTTTTTCATTCCTTATTCATGAATTGTCGCATCTCGAGACTGGCAGACATTATAAATTTCAAAGTCGATTTTGTCTCACAAATGTCGGAGTGAAAACAACTTTAAAATCTGCAATAATTGGCTTACCTTTTGCATTACCCGGAGCCGCAGTGTCAGTTGGAGTGGATCCAGAAAAAGATAAAGATAAGATGGGTGCAATAAAAATAGCAGGACCGTTATCAAATTTGATATTTGGAATAGTGTTAATATCTATTGCATATTTTCTTCCTACCGATTTTGCACGGGTAAAAAATATTCTTGTTCAAGGTAGTTCACTAAACTTCGTTTTAGGTGCATTTAACATGATTCCTGCGGAATTCAAAGGATTTGCTCTTGACGGTAAATATATTCGGACATGGAAATTTACCTATTACCTTATATTATTAATCCTATTAATTGGATCTTATGTAGGTTCAATAATCTTATCTCAAGACTATCAAAAATTAATGACAGCATAAAATTTCGATAAAAAATTTTTTCTTATTTATCAAGAATATTAGATAATACAGTATTTAATTCAGAAAAAGTGAAAGGTTTTGAGAGGACTCCCTTAAAACCAAATTCATCTAATCTCTCAAGAATGGAACTACTTGATGCAATGGCGTTTACCTTAGGATCAATTTTTTGGAGATGTTTAAAAGTCTCCAAACCACCCATGCCCTGCTTGCTAATAACATCCAATACAACTAAATCATAGGGATTTCTATTGTGAGCTTTTGAAAATTTGTTTATTGCATCTTCTCCATGTAAACTAATATCAGAGTTGCATCCTAAACGTTTTAACATTTTTTTTAACATTTTTGCAATAGCAAGCTCATCTTCAAGGATTAAAACTTTCTTATTTGAAGGAGATTCTGAATTTTGCGTGAATTTATTTGACATAATTATCCGAATAGTATTTAAAAATAATTTACATTATCAAGTTTTTTTAATTTAAATTACTTTACTTAAAGATATTAGTACATTAGAAATATTAAATGATCCTAAAGTGAAATTAATTTGTTCTATAAAGTACACTATTATTACGATTCAGACATTCTTGTTTTA
>CAYPTZ010000070.1:0-10120 GCA_964413395.1 uncultured archaeon
CTAAAATCAGAAATAGAATTTTGAGGAACTAGAAAAAATTAATTATGTGATTATTCTTTTTCTTTCATTTAAAAGATTTTACCCTGATGTAAGAGATTTGATTATCTATGCTCTTATTTTTTGATTTCCTTTACAATAGACATTTATCTCCTCATCATATTCTTCTTTAAGATAACAATCACATCTAAAATTCACAATAATGTGACTTTTTATCTCTGCATTTAAAAGAATTAATTATGTTCTATCTAAAAATTTTCCATTCCTATTTATATAGGTTTGTCACGGTATAGTATACTATTGTTTAATATTAAAATAAAAATGATATTGAATATATTAGGTGAAA
Source organism: uncultured archaeon (assembly GCA_964413395.1). Classification (GTDB taxonomy): domain Archaea; phylum Asgardarchaeota; class Lokiarchaeia; order Sigyniarchaeales; family Promethearchaeaceae; genus Lokiarchaeum. The sequence goes on from CAYPTZ010000070.1 coordinate 344, forward strand.
ATTATGGGTGAAGAAAAAAAGGAAAAAACCAAATTCAATGTGTGTCCTGTTTGTAAAGAGGGTGAGATGATGTCCTTTCCGATGAATTTAGGACTGCTAATGTGTAAAAATCCAAAATGTGGTCATAAAATGATGATGGGAATTAAAGGAAAATCTACACAATTTGACACAATGGAACAATAATTTTTTTTTTATCTACTCTTTTTATTTTTAGTTTGCGTTAATTAAGATGAAATATTCAGAAATATATTGCTATATTGTTTAAGAAACTAAATCGAAGTTTCTAATTTTTTTTTTGATTTATAAAGAAGTTTCTTATTTAGAGAAATATTACAATACCTATATTTATAGGATTATTTTTAATTCTTAAAATACTTCATTTACAGGAGAAGTTCAATATGACAACCTTGGATAAATTTCATCAAGAAAATGAAAATATCAAAACTAAAATTAAGAAAATTGATAATCAAATTAGGCAATTGAATAGTAAAAAGAGAATAAGTAAACAAGCATCCCATAAACATAAAGATTTAGATGATATTGAAAATAGAATTAAATCCTTTATGCGAGATAAGCATGAATTACTAAAAAGGCAAAAAAAAATTGCACAAAACGAAAAAAAATTTCAAGAGAAGCAGGTAAAAGAAAAACTAGCCAAAGAAAAGAAAGAAAAAAAAAGCCAACCTAAAGAAAAATAATATTTGGACATAAAATTAATATTCATAACCCAATGGTTTAAAAATAATTTCAAATTTTAGCGAATCAAAAAGAATGAGCTCATCAAATAATCCTTTACATATTTTAGAGAATATCCTCAAAACTAAAGTAGAATTATTGTGCAATGGAATTATCATTTCAAAAAAAAAAATTGATAAGTCCCTCTTATCATTAGATTTATTTCAAATGGGAAGGAGAAGTGGAGCGGGACCTGCAGGAGGAAGATATTTTCGATTTTCTAATGGTTCAATTGTTCTTGTTCCTATTTGGAATGAAGAAAATGAAAATTCAAATATTGTATTTAGAGGATTAGCTAAATCACAAGAAATATTATGTGAAATTAAACCAAATTTTGGATTTACTCCTTCACCTTTTTTTCTTATTGACATCCCTAAGTTCTATTCTGATACTTCATCAGAAGGGATAGAATTTAGGAAAATTGCATTAATACATGGAAATAAAACATTAGCGACTACAATTCATCAAAAATGTAAATATTGGCGTTCTAATCAACAATGCAAATTTTGTGGCATAGAATTTTCCTTAAAAACAAATTCAACTATCGAGAAAAAATCTGGACAACAAATAGTTGAAGCCATTAATCGCGCAAAAATAGAAAATTCAGGATATGCTCAACACCTAACACTTACTATCGGGACTCAGGAAAATTCGGATAAAGGCATGGAATATTACTACAAAACAATCAAGATTATAAAAGAAGCATATCCAGAAATCCCAATACATATCCAAATCGAACCAATGAAAGATATGAATTGGTATCAAAAATTGAAAGGTGTTGGTGTAGATAGTATAGGAATTCATTTAGAAATTTTGGATAATGAAATTCGAAAAAGGATATGCCCTGGAAAAAGCCATATTTCAAAAGATACCTATTATAAACATTGGAAACATGCTTTGACTATTTTTGGTGAAAATCAAGTTAGTACTTTTATAATTATAGGTTTTGAGAAAAACATATCAAAAATTAAATCCGAACTAAAAAAAATTATTGATATTGGAGTTATTCCTTTAATTACTCCTGTAAAATATATTGAAGGGGTAAATATTGAGATTCCTAAAATTGATTCTAATTTTTTCTTTGAAATTGTACATTTCGCAGCAGAAATATGTAAAATTAATCGGGTTGATCCTAATAAAAATAAAGCAGGATGTATTCGTTGTGGGGGATGTTCTCCAATTATTGAAGCATTCGATTTAACAATGATGAAAAAATAACTTTAATGGAAAAATGATTTATTCACCTAGTTTTCTCTTTTAAGTAAGATTGAATGAAATTATGCATTTTTTCTTCATTAGAAGTGTCAAGGTTAATAGTTGATGATATTTTTTTTTGAAGAGAAATAAAGACTTCTATTAACTCTTCTTCTGTATAGATGGGGCGAGTAACAATATGCTTAGGAAGTTTATTTTCTAAAATGAAATTATCCACATTAGTTAAATTTTCATTGATACCAAGGAGATTAATAAAACGTTCTTTTAAATCATTGGTAATATGGTGTTCAAAATCGCAGGCAATAGAATTTATTAAAATAGGATCGCTCATTTTTAAAATACGACAAAGAAATAATTCTATAATAATATGATAAGTGATAAGATCTTTTGCTCGATCACGCCCAATATCAGTTAGACGAATTCCACTTCGTGGTTTCCAATCGATTAATTTGGCTTTTGACAATTTTTCTAGCATATTTGTAACAGAAGGGGCTTTAACTTTCAAACGTTCTGAAATCTCTTTATTTTTAACCCATCCTCCAGGATTTTTTAGTGATAACCGATAAATTATTTCTAAATATTCCTCATAACTTTCAGAAAATTTTTTATCCCTTACAGTTACTCCTCGATATGGCTTTAATGTCTTCATCTTAGAATTTTTCTGGTTTTCCATTATTTTTCAACCTCAGTTATCTTTTCAATAATTGAATTATTTGAGAAAATTTAATAATGTAAATAATAATTATTCCAATTTTTTGAGATTTTTATAATTTTAGAATTTATTTTATTATGATGGTTAGATTTGGGTTAAACAAAGCAATAAAAATAGGAAAGTGTGATTATTTAAGAAAAATTTCTCTTTTATGATATATTATAAATTTGAAATCCTTCTGTAGAATATTGAATAATTTTTTCTTTCCTAAAGTAATCTAAATGATCTTTTACTACTTCCAAAGCAGAAATGAGGTTTCTTTGATCAAGATCAGGAACCCCACACGCTATGAGAATAATGTTTTTTGTATCACTGGTAACCTTAGTAAATTGAGAATCTCGGTAAGGATATTGACATAAAATATTCTCATTATTATCAGAAATTATTAGTGTGTCTTTTAGTAAATTCTTTACTTCTTTTCCAATAGGATGAAATATTTCCTCCTCTTTAGATAATCTAATCGTGATTGGTAAGGACAATTTATCTCGATCATAAGCTCCCATGGGTATTTGCGAAAATACACTCCCCCAATTATATGAATCAACGAAGGGAGAAATCTTTGGAAGATTCTTATTATTAAGAATTCTTCGAATTAATGCTTCGCTTGAAGGGCGTATTTTAGTTGGATCGATATGAAGGACTTTCCAATAAAAATTTCGATATAATTTAACAATAGGATCATCCTTTATATTTTCAATAGTGAATTTTTTATGTATATCTTCTTGAATTTTTTGATAAATTAGAGAAAAGTCATAATTTTTTTCAATTATTGAAAAATTTGAAAATTCTAGGGTAGCGATAATGAAAGAATTGGATTTATCAAATATTGGCAGATTTGATGGTTTAAAAATTGACATTATATAGTTCAAGTACTGTAGTCTTTAAATAATTTCGAATAAGTAGCTAATAATGCTGTATTTTTACTTTTTTATAAATTTTAAAATTATTTAGATAGCTATTCTTTTTCTAAATCTTCAATAGTCAATCCATCAAAAATAATTTCATCAAAAATATTTTGAAATTTTCGAATTAAATCACGAGGATTTCCATCAGTTTTATGAAATATATTTAAAATTAGTTTTTCAGTTAATGGAAAATAAGGATTAGATTTTATGGAATCTATATCATTTTTTTTACAAAATTCATTCATACTGATTTTATAATAGTTTTTTGTATCCTTGGAAGAGAAATTTGTTAAGGGTATTGCAATCGAGATAAATTCTTGAACGGTTTTTGGAAATTTAGATACAATATCTTCTAATGATTGAGTATCCATTGATAATACAATTCTTAACTGTGGAATCTCATTTATTATTTTGGCAAGTTCATCAAAAAATGTAAATTCTACGGCATTTGAAGTTGGTTCTGGAGTATCAGACTCTTGTTCATTAAAATTTTCATCATCTGGATCTAGAGTATTTGCCCAATCATCATCATCATAATCATCGCTGGAATATTTTTCCCAATTTTTGTCAAAATCATCATATATTAAAATAATTCCATTCTCTAAATAACTGCAGATAAGTTTTAAGAGCTGTTCTGCTACATTATTATCCGTCAGATTCCTTTCTATTCCTAAATAGTACAATTCTTCTGGTTCTATTCTATCCCCAAGAAGCCATCGTTCTGCAACGGGAGATTTTTCTGGATCAATTGAATGAATGATAACTGCTTTCAAACAATCTTCTAATTCTTCTTTATGTTTATTCCATCTAAATCTTGGGGTAGTTTTGGCTCGTTCTAATACTTTTGCCGTATTACTTGTTCTAAAAAGTCCAAATTTGATTTCTCCAGCTCCCCATCTATCAGAAATTTTAGTCGTAATTTGTCTTAATTTTTCTGCACCAATTTCTTCAACAAATTTTGTATAAAGATCATAATAAAACATTTTAGAATCGGCAGGAACCTCAAAAAAAATTGGTGTTCCTTCAATTAATAAATTTTTTTTTATCTCCCAACACATAAATGTTTTTCCCATCCCAGTTTTTCCGGTTATGGGAATAATTTTAAAATAATCACGTTTATTTATAATATTTATTAATTTATGCAAAATATAATCCCGATCTTTCATAAGCGGTAATTTTTCCTCAATATCTAATTTTGCTACAAAATTTTGAAAGGGACTTAGGGATTGATCAAGGATTTCCAAAAATTTTTTTTCTTGAGGTGTTTGCATTATTAATTTATTCAAAAGACTCAAATGCTAAAAAATTTAGGTATATTTTCTTTAAAGTAACATAGAAGTAAATGGTCGATTTTGAGAATAATCACTTATCGAATATCTTCATAGATATATATGAGGAAAATTGTCCAAAGGGTAAATTCACTGGCGGTTTTATCACAAAGTTACATAACAAACCAGGTATATTAATTTTTTCGGATAATTTAGAAATTCGGGAGAATGAAGTAAGAATTAAAGGACTTCACATCGGAATTAGAAACGGGGCGTCATTTTCTGAGGAACGTATAAGTGAAATTCATGGTATTCATAAAGTAGATTATTGTGTCCAGTTAGACCAAGAAATTGTCTCTGAATTTGATGCTGCAAGGTTCTCTGCGAGTTACCCCAATATTATACGTTTTTTAAAAACTACATGTCTTTTTTTCGATTCTAAAGAAAAGGAAATCAATCATTTAGATTTTATAACTGGAGAAATTTTAAATCGGCCTGTGGCGATTACTCATAATAATGGTGTTATTATTGGTGATAGATTAGTTGTAGATGATAATCAACAGCTTATTTTTTATGATGCTATATTAATCGGACGAGATGCAAAAAAGCAAATAAAAATGAATTATGAAGATTTTATAATGATTCCATTAACATCTTTCAGATATATTTTATTATTGGGAGAAGAAAATTTCTAAATAAACTCAATTATTCTCTTTTAATACATCTTCCTTTTTCAATTTTAAAATTTTTACATTTTGAACAGAATCCTTGTCCAGTTTGTTTTTTCAATCCCGCATTCCAGCATAAAGGACAGATATAATAATCAAATTTTTTATTATTCATTTTTGAACTAACTTTTAATATATTAAAATGACATATTGAGCATTGGGATTTTAATAACTTAGGAGTTCCCTTTTTTGGAACTGACAGAAATGTTTTACAATTTTGTTCAGAACATACAAGAAATTTCTTGGTTTTATCATAATTAATGACTAACTTCATTTTATTTGCTTTACATTTAGGACAATTACTTGTAGAAAGATTGTCACTTGGATGAGGTTGATTATTTTGAAATTTGCTTTTTATAGTTGTACTTGCTCCAGAATTAGTTGAAGGAATAATTTTATTGTCTCTTCCTCTCAAAATATTTCCTGTTTTTTGTAAAGCATTCATTGTTGTAATGAAAGTAGGCTTATTTTTTCGAAATTTATCAAATAATTCAAGAAATTTATTTTTTATTTCATTTACTACTTCAGCCATTTTCTTTTTTTCATCTTTTATAGATTCCAGCAAAGATTCTACATTAGCGGTAAATTGAGGATCTAAAAATGGTTTCCAAACAACAACTAATGCATCAATTAATAAAAAGCCCAATTCTTTGACAAAAAATACTTTATTTTTACGTTCTACATACATTCGATCAATTAAAATTTGGATTATTGCAGGTCGAGTAGATTTTGTTCCTAATTTTTTTTGTTCCATCAGTTTCAATAAAGTAGTATCAGAATAACGTGGAGGTGGTTGGCTTTCTCTTTCATTAAAAGTAATTTTCATAATAGGTAAGGTGGGATTTGTATTTATGTTTGGATTAAATTTTTCCATAAATTCAGGAGTAGCATCATATTTTTTTGATAAAAATGGAGCAATTTTATAAAACCCTTCTTCTAATAAAACTGAGATTCTAATAAGAAACGGTTCATCTTTAATATGTAAAAGGATTTTTGTGTCTGAATCTTCTGCAGGATCTCCAAATGTGGCCAAATATGATCTGGTTATTAGATCATATACTTTTTTTTGCAGATCATTCTCGAATTTAGGAGAGTTCTTGTCTAGGGATGCTAAAGGTGTAATTGGACTATGGTCTCCAGCGTCAACTTTACCCTGTTTTGGAATTATTTTTTGTTGTCTAAAACGGTCTTTAACATAATCCCCATACTGGGGATGAACTAAGAATTTCTGTAAAATTTTTTGATGTTCATATTCTTTTGAATAAACATCAGAATCTGTCCGAGGATATGAGATGATCTTATTGAGATATAGGTCTTCCATTGTTTTTAAAGCAGTTTTAGCTGTAATTTTCAAATTTTTTGTTATCAATAGCAAGGCTTTTGAAGTATTAAGTGGTGTTGGGGGTGGAATTATTTTGGACTTTTTGGTTATATCATTAATATTAGCAATTTTTTCATCCTTTATTTTTTTATAAATATCTTCTGCAATTTTTTTATCAGTAAAGTTATTTTTTACATGGTGTGCGATAAATTCTTTATCTTGAAGAATAATTCTTGCATTTATTGTCCAAAAAGCAGTAGATATATAATTTCGGATTAAATGTTCTCGCAAATATAATAAATAGAGTAATGATGTTTGTACTCGGCCAATTGATGTGAATTTGGCACCTATCATTCTTAAAATTGGTTTGAGTGTCAATGATACTTCACGCGTTGCTGAAAAACCAATAACGGCATCAACTATTGCTCTCGCTTCTCCTGTTTCTGCCCATGACCATTTTGGTTCAATTAGATTATCGAATGCTTTTTGAATACTTCGTTTTTGAAGGTCATTAAGCCAAATTTGTTTAGTAATAATATTTTTATTAACTGATTTTACAAAGGGAAATGCATCCATTATACCAATATTGCATCCTTCGACATCTGCATCTGTTCCTATTACACAAAGATTACATATTTTTCCGTATTTTTGTAATGCAGTAATGTAAGACCCGGCATAATTATTGGGAATTTTTGCAATAGCATTGGGATTTGTAATTATTTCTCTTGGATCATTATCCGTCCATCTTTTGTAGCTTGCCGTATTTTCATATTGTTGAATATGTCCTCTTAATGGAAGTACATAAATATCTTTAGCTTTGACATAGTAAACGTTCACATATCGGGTAACTGCAATTTTTTGTACCTGCCCTAAAGCCTCAGCTATAGCTTGTGCGGCTTTATTTTTTTCGGAAATGATTAATGTTGGCATTTTATTTCAATATTTTAAGAGAACCCAAAAAATTCTATATCCAATCAAATATAATTTGCGCTATTAACGATTTAATAATACTTAATAAAATTTTCACTATAAAACACTATAACCCTCAATATCTGCTATATATTTAATTAAATTTGATAGAATTTCTTTGAATTTTATACTTTTTGCATTTTCATCTTTTTTTTTTACAGCCAAGGTATTTGAGTTACCAATAAAAATAATCTTTTTTTTTGCTCTACTAATTGCTACATTTAATCTTCTTAATTCTTGATTTAATGTGTGAATTTCTTTTTTTTTGTTAGAATCAACAAAATTATAAATAATTATTTCCCTTTCTTGGCCCTGAAATCGATCAACCGTATCAATTTGTACACTATTCTGAATTTCTATGTTGTTATATTCTAACTTATTTAAATTCAATTTATTCTTTTTTATTATTTCATTAATTTCATTATTGATTTCTTTAATAATTAATTGATTGTGAGCTCGATATCCTGAAATGATCCCGATTTTGTTTAATATTGCAATCAAATCTAATTGAGTGAATTTTTCTTGTAGTAATTCTTCAATAAAATAACCCATCAAATCTGCTGTAATTTCTGCTTCTTTAGAATTAAATTTTGATTCTAAATCTTTGGAATTTTCAAATTCAGTAGAATCTAGATTATCAATATTTTTAGTATCGATAAAAATCATGGGAGTTTTTGGATTAAAAAATTTACCAAATTTATGAGAATTTGAATAATTAAACGAAAGAATATTATTTACTTTATAGAAGTCCGATAGTGATTGTTCTCCAATATTCAGTTGATTAATAATTCCACAAGATAGATTTCCTTGATAAAATTGTTGGGATACAAAATTTGAGATGATTTTATTCATACGATATTGAAAAGATAACATAATGTAATTTTTTGAAGATCTATATTGATTTACTAACCTTTCAAATATCGATAATCCTAAACCTTTTTCTGGTGAGAAATATAACTTTTCTAGTTCATTTTTGAATTCATCAGGATATTTGGCATAATTTTCTTTAGTAATTGGAGGTAATTGCATATGATCTCCGACTAAAACACTTCTTACCCCTTTCATTAAAGCTATTAATGCTGACGTTTCGGTTATTTGGCCTGCCTCATCTAAAATCACGGTCTTAAATATCATATTTCGTAGTATCATATTTCCGGCAGTAGTTGTAGTACATGCGATGATATCTGCATTATTTATTTGTTCTAAAATAAGATTGGGTTCTATAATGGAAATTTTTTCTCCATTAGGTAACAATTTTGATTGTTGACAGATTATTTGGATTGAGTGTTTTAAAACAGTTAAATTATCAATATCTGTCACATTTCCAAGGCGAACAATATTGATCGAAGGAAAATTTTCAACAATCTTTACTAGTATATTGTCTAGTGCTTTATTTGTATAAGAACTTATTAATATTGGGATTTTTTTTCGAAAATCTAGGTTTTTTTGATTTAAGTAATGATCTAATGTTTTCTTTTTGTGAGTTTTTATTAAAGTGGTCTTTTCTCTTTGGTTTTTTTGTATCAGTTGGTTTGCTATTTCAGCAATAATTGTTGTTTTTCCTGTTCCTGGAGGTCCCTGAATTAATATCATGTCTTTTGAATTTAATACTCTTTGAATTGCCAAATTTTGAGAAATATCATAATTGCGTTCTGATTTATATCCAATTTCACTATTTATAAGATTTGATGTTTTCAGCTTTTTTTTAAATAGTAAAATATCTCGTAAATTATTAATTGTAGGAGAAAGTGAAAAAAATGATTGTCTAAAAAAGAGATCAAGAATTCCTTTTTGTAAATTAACCATATAGTTGCTTGTGGTTTGATCTATTCGATATAATTCATTCCTATAAAATTCATCAGAAGGTTTTATTGATTTGAAAAATTCAACTTTAACTTCAATATCTGATAAAGAAATTATTCTA
>CAYPTZ010000071.1:0-1013 GCA_964413395.1 uncultured archaeon
AAAATATTATTTTTTCTTAATTGCTTCTCTTTCTTTTCATTTACCACTTCAGTTTCTGAATCAATATTATCTTGAATAGAATTACATTCATCAATATTTTTTTTTATTTCTTTGATAATTTTGGTGTAGTTTTTATCTATGCGGTTTATTAAAGGAGATGAATTAAACTTTGAAAATAATCCTGAAAGAGATTTTAAAATTTCAATAACCTGTGGGATATTTTGCAAAAATTCTTTTTGATTTAATAAAAATTTCTTAATAATGAGATTTTCTGAAACTTTTTTATATTCTTTGGAATATTTTTTTAAATTATCAATGAAATCATCTATGATTGAAGGTTTTGGAGTCCAAATTGTTTTCAATATTGGATTAAAATTTTGTTTTTTAATATTTTCATTAATATAAAATACTGAATTGCATGATGGACATTTTGAAGTTAAAGGTTCACCACATTCAAGACAATATTTTTCTTTTAAAATATCTCTATTATCAATTTTTTCATACAGATTTTTAACTTCAAAATCATTTATGCAACCGCAAAACGTACAATTTATTTTGTTGATTTGATTAGTGGACTCCATATCTAAAAACTCTATTATAATTTACTAAAAAAAAAAATTACTGATTTTTTTTCAAAATTAATTCTAATTGAACCATTTTCCCATGTTCTTCAATTGGTAATACAATTTTATCGCCTTCTTTTAATTGACGAGGTCCAGTTCCTGTGATTTTTTCTGTACCAATATATGTTCCATTTGTACTACCTCTATCCTCAATGATTACATTTCCATCATTATTTCTTAAAATAAAATGTTCACTATTTTCACGTTTTCGGGAGATATTTTTGTATGCATTAAGATCTGGTAAAGCAATTGTAGCTGAACCTTGAATTTCATCTCTTCCGATTCTTAATTCTCCTTCTTGGATGTATAATTTTCCTTGTGTTTTCTGAATGTCTAAGTAATATGTTCCCTTTACTTCTAATGAACTATCTTGATTTGCGGGTGGTGGAA
>CAYPTZ010000071.1:1113-9967 GCA_964413395.1 uncultured archaeon
AGGGTGAACCGGCATTATTTGCGGGTGGTGGAAAGGGTGAACCGGCATTATTTGCGGGTGGTGGAAAGGGTGAACCGGCATTATTTGCAGGTGGTGGAAAGGGTGAATTTTGGCTATCTTCAAATCCTCCCATACCTGGAGCGATTTTTGGACCTGATTTTTTTTGTTGAGTTGCCTGTTCCCAAACTCCTGTTACATCTGCACTACAATTTGGACAAATAGATTCTCCAAATCCTATTTCTTTTCCACATTCTGGACAATGATATGACATTATTTTCACTTTAATTATTTTTTATTTTATAATTTATTCTTCATTACTTTCTTGAATTTTGAAAAAAAAAATGTTATCTATTTAGCTAATTTTTTTTGTTTCGTCACCTTGAATCTTAATAGTTCCGCTTGCATCTCCTCGAATTGTACAATCTGCAATTTCATTAGCTTGGGTGAAAACATTAGCATATTTTCTATTTATATCTTGATTTAATTTATAAGAAGATGGATCCTTGGAGAATTTTATTTGAATCTTTTGATTGATCATCAATTCAGGAGATCCAAAATTAAATTCTAGGTCTAACATATCATTCTTTGATTCCATATTTAATTTACTTTGATCTACAAGTATTTTACCTTTTATTAATATTTGATATGTATCTCCTGCTTCAAAACTCCGAAAAGTTGCTATAGATTCAGTATCTGAAATTTTATTGAAGGGCATCCGAATAACAGTAGGTTTATATTGAGCTGCATCTTCAAGTTCAATTTTTCCCATCATTCCTTTAATTAGTAAGGTTGGTTGATTAAAGGCAATTCTAACTGTTTGTTCTGTAGCGATAATCATTTTTGTTTTTAATTCTTCTTCATCTTCTGCAAAAATATATTTTCCTGCAGATTGTTTTGCAATTTCATACATTAGAAAAACATTATGATCACCTAAAGCTCCAACAGTATCAATTGATGCTTTATATTCTAAAGCTTCTTTTGCTAATAGAAAATATTTTTGATAATTTGGATCATTTTCATCACCAGATTTGACTTGAACATCAGTTGGATCACCATCGCTAATAAGAATGATTTTTTTAATTTTTAAGGTATTTCCACTTCTTTGATATTTTCTTATCAATTCAATTCCACTTTTCAAGGCTGCAAATAGAGATGTAGTTCCTCTTTCTTGTATTGTTGAAATTTTGTTAATAATATTTTGACGTTCTTTTTCATTAATCTTAACGTCAGTAATTAATTCATCGATTTGACTTTCAAAAGTGACTAAATTAAATATAGTATCATCTGGTAAGATCTTTACCGTTTCTATCAAAGATTCTTTTGCATTTTGTAAACGTTCTCCAGACATACTACCTGAGACATCTAAAAGCCATACCCCAAAAAATGGTTCTGGGGGAATATTTTTGTCAGGTAATATTTTAATATCTAATGCAATTGGAATATTGTCTGCAGCTGGGATGCAGATTGCTGATTGTAATACATTAACATAAGGAATTTTATTATTCATAGTTTCCACTTTTTATTATATGATTGGAAAATGGCACGAAAAATTTCTATAGGACTAATACGGAATTTTTTCCTATATATTTATTTTTTTAATTTATTTTATAGATATTTTTCAATGTTACTATTAGAAATCCATGAGATTTTTCCTGCTAAAAATAAATCGTAATCTTCGGGATTTAAAATAATTTGATGAATTTTATCAACACTTTCTTCAAGTGTAAGATGGGTTGTATCCAATTCAAAAATTTTTTTTGTATTTACTAACTTTTTTTTTTGAAGCATATATGAAGTGGAATCACCAAGGATTTCTGCTTGAATATTCTCTTTTATTTTTGCTTCAGAATAATTTCTTTCTTTTAATCTACTTTCCAATATTTCGGGATGACATCGTAAAATAAATGCTATTTTTGTTGATGGATGTTCTATCATATCAATATAATGACATTCAAGAATTATATCTTTTGATTGCTCTTGTAAAAAATTATCGATGAAATTGGTTAGTTTTTCTGAATCAACTATTTTTGTATTTCTTTTTTCATCTATTTCAGAATATAACTTTTTTTTAATCACCAATTCTCCAATTGAGAGAAAATCGTATTGATATTTCTTATTTAAATGTTTTGCAATTGTTGTTTTCCCTGTTCCTGGAATACCTGATAACAATATTGATTTGAATGTCATCCTAAGAAAGTTCTCTCCTTTTTTATTATTATATTGATCTTTATTACATTATTGAAAAATTTTCATTAGTAGAATATCTATATATGTTCAAATAGAAAATAATTTTTTAATTTTTATTTGCAATTCCAAAATGAAAACAATTTTATGATAGTATCGAAATAGTTTCTCTTAGGTGTAAAATATGGGAAATGAATTAGAAAAAGAAGCCAAATCTGTAAATAAGATGGGTGATAAGCTTTATAAAAATAAAGAATATAATGAAGCGATTAAGCTCTATGTCGAATCTGTTAAATTGATGCGAATGGCAGGGAATGAGAAGGCAGCTGTTGATTTCCAGAAAGAATTAGATCAAGCAGTGGGTAAACAAAGTGAGGAACTAAATATTAATGGAGATAAATTATTTAAAGAAAAAAAATATGAAGAAGCAATTAAAATTTATCAAGCTGCATATGATCTTCTACAAAAGGCTGGCGAAAAATGGATGAAGAAACGTGGTAAGGAATTCCTAACTGAATTAAATAAAAGCAAAATTGCGCATGCAAAAATAATTCAAGCTAAAGCAGAAGAATATGCTAAACAAAAAAATTGGGATGAAGCTAATAAAGTTTATTCTAATATTTTAGATTTAGTTACTCCTGTAGTGGATGAAAAAATGAATAAATCCTTATATCATGATAATATGACAGTTTATGAACGCTGGGCTCAGGAAGTTAATAAGGAAGGGGATACCGAATATAAGAATAAAAATTTTGAAAAAGCCATTTTGCTATATTCTGAATCTGTCAAATTAATTTCAAAATCTGATAATGAAAAGAAGCAAAAAGAATTTAAAAAGGAATTGTCAGAAGCTTTTAGTAAACATGCTCAAGAAATTAATAATCTTGGAGATAAGCTAATGAAGGAAAAAAAATATATGCAAGCCTCTGAATTATATGCTCAAAGTGTTGAAATTGCAAAAGAATCAGGAAATCAAAAATTAGTTGATAATTTCACTTCAGAAATGGATAAAGCCTTTGAAAAATTTGCTCAACAAATAAATACAAAAGGTGATGAGCTCTATAAAGAGAAAAAATATGAAGCTGCTTCAAAAATTTATAAGAATAGTGTTGAAATTGCTACCGAATCAAGGAATCCTTCGTTAATTAAAAATTTCAAGGGTGAATATGAAAAATCCTTAGAAAAATGGGCAGCTGAAGTTAATAATATTGGAGATCAAGCTATGAAAGAGAAAAAATATGACAATGCAATGGAAAATTATAAGCAATCTGTTGACATTATCACTGATTCTGGAAATGAAGCAAAAATAAAGAATTATAAAGGTGAATATATGAAGGCTTGCCTTAATTTAGCAAAAGAAATAAACGCAGAAGGAGATAAATTATATGATTCAAAAAATTATGAAGAATCTTATAAATTATATGATAAATCTGTTCAATTAGCTGAAATATCTGGAGATAAGGGTAAAATTCGAGCCTTTTCAAAAGAGAGAAATAAAGCTCTTCAAAAAATTCAGGAATAATTTTTTTTTTCATTAACCTTAACATATTTTGGAACATTCTTTATCAATTTCAGCAATAACTTCTCGAAATTCTGACCACCATTCTTCACCTCGTTGACTAGTTAACATACTATCAACTTTACGGGAATTAAGACAGGTAATATCTTCTTTCTTTGATTTCACCTTATCTGACCATATTTTTGAAAATATCTGAGATTTTGAGACCTTGGCTTTTTCTTCTCTTTTATCCCAGTCCCATTCTGGATGTTTTTTACCCAATTTTTCCATTAACTCATTTTTTTTAAAATCATTAGCTTCAGAAATTTCTTTACAATCTAATTGGACTTGGAATGGTGCATTTGAGCCATATCGACATTTTCTTTGAAATTCACAGGTTATACAATAATCTTCAAAAGTTATTATGAATTCTTGAAGACCTACAATATTAAAGCTTAATCGTCCCATATTTTCATTTCCTGAATTATTTTGATAATTAGTTATGTGATATTTTCTTATATATTTCTTCTTATCTTTCTTTCAACATTATTATTCATATTCAATTGGTATGCAATTTCTTTTCCATTAATGAAAATAATCCTCTAAGATGTCCCATTCCTGTTATTATTAAAATTCTATGAGATGGATATTTCAGCACATATTTATATACATATTCTGCCATATATTCATTTCTTTCAGTGATAAAAATTTTAAATAAATTTGGGTAATTTTCTTTGAATTCTTTTAAAAAGTCTTGAATAAATTCAGGATTTTTAAATTCATCCAAAATTTCATCTATCTTATCTTCAGAAAAAAAAGAATCATCTTCAATAGTTGAAATAAATTCTTTTTCTTCATTCTTAATTTGCTTATTTGATTCTTGCATTCTTTCAATCGTCTCAATTATTGGGCGATCTATAAAAAATAATGGAAGATTAAGTTGTTTAATAACATTAATTGCTGAAATCATGTCCGTACCTGGAGTAACATCTAAAATATTTCCAAATTCTTTTTGAATATTATGTAATTGGTTAAAAAATTTTTCTGTATCATTAAATAATTCATTAGAACCCTCTACATGTTCAGTTTGAATAGGTGATGTGTTTTCCATATGATTTGTTAAATTTTCATATCTTAATTCATCTAGTTCAATCATCACAGCATTTAGATGTAAAGATTTAATTGAATTTTCAACAATTGCCCCACTTTCAATTGATAAATGGTTAGTTCCAAGGAAATAAATTTGATTTTTGATATTTATTAGATTATCCAATTCAAATTTTTCTTCATTTTCCATTGTAATACCCATAGAACTAACTAATATTTAAAAAATAAATTAGACTAAATTCTACCTAAAGCTAAATCCAGTATCATTCTTGCTGTATTATCATTATATTCTTTAAAATCTGGTTTGTCTATTGCACAAGTTTGAAAAAAACCACTAACAGTTATTCTTCGCTTTTTAAAATATGCTTCTATCTCAGATTTTGTTTTATCTAATTTCTTTTGGTTTTCTTCTTCATTACCTTCAAGTAGATCATACTTATTCAAACATATATAGATTGTTTTTGGCATATACCTGATTAAATCATATAATTTAAACTGATCTTTTACTGGTTGATCTAAAGCAAACAATCCCACTATTTGCCGCGCTATTCGTGAGATTGTAATAATTCCCATACGAATAACTGCTCTATCTCGATCTCCTCCAGGTGCAAATAATGTATGTGATGCTCCTGATTTGGTTTCTGTAAAAACAACTTTATTTGGAGTGATTGTTTTTGAATATCCATCATCCTCATCTACCTTGATTTCAGATTCTCCCTTAAAATCTTGTTTTTCAATTTGACAATCAATACCGCCTTTAATCTTACTAATTTTATTGTTTTCAACATATTCAACAAACATTTTTAAGACTGCAGTTTTTCCAACATTCATTGCTCCCATTAAGCCAAGTATCGCCATTTTTTTTTCCTCTTTGACTATAAATTCTTTGAACTATTTCTTCTCTGTTATTAATTTAGTTCATTCTTAGTTTAATATTTTCCGTCTAGATATTAATAATCTGATAAATTTATGAAGGCGACTAAATGTTTCTTTAGAATAAAATTTCAAAAAAAAAAATTAGAGTTCAAACAATTTTTCTAATGATTTTCTAATGATTATGAATGATTTTTCTTTTTTTTCCTCTGATTCTATTAAAGGAGTCAATTTTTTCTCAAATTGATGCATAATTTTCTTTATCTGAGATTCTCTCATTTCTTTTGATTCAAATATCAATCTTTGTGGATCTTGATTTTCAATTTTTTCCCATGTCAAAAATGCTTCTTCTTCAGCAGAAATAAATTGATTTTTTGTCAACTCTGCAGTTTTGCAGACTTTATTGATCATATCTTCAAATATTGTCATCCGTGTGGATATTCGGTAAACAAATCTATTAGTTTTCATTTTTGAAATCTAACCTCTAGATACAGTTTTGTCTTTACTTATATAAAATTTTGCATTTTAGTGAAATAGATCGAAAAATTATGATTTTGAATGTCATAATTTAGCTTTAAATTAAGATGATAAATATTGTAAAAAACTAAATTGCTATTATCTCTTTAAAGATAAAATTTAGATGATTTTAAAAAAAAAAAATCTACATTCCGACATATTTTTTAATCAAATTAATTGTGTTTAAATCTGGGCGGATTATTCTTTTGAGCTGATTTTTTTCGATATTAACAATATTGGTGAAGTCTTTTTCAAAATCTTGTTTTGCATCTTCTATTAATAATGAAATATATTTTCCAATCTCTTTTTTAGATGAAATGGGTCCAAATTTTGAGATTAAACCAAGAAGTCTATTTTCATTAAGATAGTTTTGAAATTTTTCTCTAAGATCAACGATTTCATCAGAATCTTTTAATTTAGGTTTTCCTTTTTTCTTCAATTCATTTTCTAGGAATTTTATATTCTTTTTTTTTAAATAGAACAAATCTTGTTCATCAACCTGAAAAATTTTATTATAAGGTTTAATAACAAAACCTTCGACAGGTAAAGCAAGTTCTTTATTAAAGCTAGATGTGATTGAAGAAAGATCATAATTTAGTGCTCTTTTTAGCCCTTGTAATTTAGTTATAATGGGGACGAACATATGGGAAAGTTCTAGTTTTGCAAGAAAATCAATGAATTCTTTTTGGGAAAGGAATTCTTCATTTTCAACATTTGTAGACAGTTGATCAGATTGCACACAATCAAAAAATCGGATATATTTTTCTTCTCCATAATTAATCCTCCGAATAACACCCTTTCCAAAGATCTCTCCATAAATACGCAAAGATTTCTGGCTATGATCTACTAATTTTTGGATAATTTCGACTTCTTTCTGATACTTATTCATAACATTGAAAATATCAAAGAATTTTTCTCCTTCTTCAATTAATCCTGACCGCTTGCCTAGTTTCATTTGTTGATTAGGAATAAAAATTAACTGAATGTTAGCTCCATCAATTTTTTCTGTTAAGAGATATTCCTCTTCCATGATTTCAGGAAATTGTTCAACCATGTTGAGAATAAACTTTTCTCGATAGTGGTTTTCAATTTGACTATATTTTTTGAATTCCATCGTTTTACCTTTTTTTTTTTTGTTCTTTCTTATTTTTTTATTCTAATTATCTTTAATTACAGATTGCAGAAATGGACGAGGAGGGAATTGAACCCTCAATTTCCTAGATGCAAACCAGGTGCCTTACCATTGAGACTACCCGCCCTTCGATGGTGAAGATAAAGTTAAAATTTAGTAGTATCTCTATCAAAATTTAGTTGTAACTTTATCAAAAGTTAAATTATTATGGTACATTTTTGTCAAGGTTGTGATATTCCACTTATTTATGTTATTTAGACAAATATGAATCATATAATTTTAGTTTGGATGATAAGAGGCCGGGAAATAAGAAAAATATCTGTGAAAATTAACATAATTAAATTTTTGATGAGTTAATTTCTCGATATTTTGAGTTTTGGGTATATATTCCCGAAAATTTTGCGTTATCATTTTCTTTTTCAACATAATTAATTTATAGTTATAGATATAATCATAAAAGGAGAAATAAATATTTAAATCTTATGTGGTTATCATTCTGGGCGATTTCTTAAGATTTCTGACTAGATTATAATAAATTAACTAAATTAGAGAAATATTTCTTGCATATATTATTTCTACATTAAAATGAATTTTTAAAAACTCCCCTTTTCTTCAATTCACTGGTCACATCAATTAAAATTGAAGGAGTATGTTCTTTAGATGTTCGGTGTGGCCGCTATAAAAAAATCACTGTGAATATTATCCAAAATTATTAATTTGTGTGATGCGACCATGATAATTCATCCTGAATATTAGGATAATCCGTAAAGGATTGTATGGTATTTAAGATTTTTGATGTAATTAGGATTTCAACCGAGAAAAATGTTAATTTTATGCTATAATTTTCTTGAGTAGAAAAGAATCTCATATTCTTTATTCTTATAAATTAGGAGTTTGCATGTCATAATTTAGTTTTAAAATATGACGAAAAATATTGTAAAAAAAAAATTGTTTTTATCTCTTTAAAGATAAAATTTAGGTGATTTAAAAAAAAAAAAAATTAAAACTCTTCTTTTTGATATTTGTAAATTGATAATAGTATAAAGACAATTATCAACATCAATGCAATTATAATGGGCCATATAGAAAAAATTGGTTGACCAATCATTATTGCTACAGCTATGGGCGATACTCCATCAGTTATAGGAAAACCTATTGAGGCTATTTGAATTCCAGCAGGTAATATCCCTCCCATAAATGATTGTATCATTAAAAATAAAATTCCTGCTAAAAATACAGATCTTGCTTTCTTTGAAATTGTCCCAATTATTAATGCAAAAGAAACATAAAACATAAAATGAATCCAAAGTGCAATATTTCCCAATAAAAACTTACCAAAAGATATCTCTAAACCTGCTATTTGAGTTAATTCAAAATATCCTAATACTCCGGGAATCAGTAGCATAAAAAATGTTCCACCTATAGTATTAACAACCAATTTAGATAAAATATATGCTTCATGGGATACCGGTTTGCAAAGAATCCATACTGCAGTACCATATATTAATTCACCAATAATTTAATTATGCAATAAGCCCAATATA
>CAYPTZ010000072.1:0-9966 GCA_964413395.1 uncultured archaeon
GATTTAACAGAAGTATTGACAAATTATTCAATTGAGGATGTTGATGCAGAAGTATATTATAATCAAGTTAATGCAGGAACAATTAGTGAATTCCTTCCATTTGATGAAGAAAATAATATATATTATGTTGAAGTGCATTATCATGATTACCCATTTTATGGATATATGGAATTTCAAGTTGCTTTAGTTTTCAATTGTCCAAATTCTCAAACATATGAAGAAATTTGGGATGGAACAAATGATCATTCATATCAAACTATGACAGATGAATATTCAAAAAATTACTATATGCCTATTTATAGAGATGGTGTATTAATATGGGGGATTGAACCATCAGGTGGTGTAAATTCTCCTCCTTCGATTTCTTCACCTGGTGATATTTCTTATGATGAAGGTGATACTGGTAATTCAATTAGTTGGACTGCTACAGATACCAATCCAGATACATATATTATTACTCAAGATGGAATTACAGTCGATTCTGGATCATGGGCTTCTTGAAATATTATTTAAACTAGTGTTTATGGATTAACTGCTGATATTTATACATATGTAATTACTGTTGTTGATACAGAAGGATTATCAAATATAGATTCAGTTGATGTTATTGTGTCTCCTGTTGTAAATATTGCACCTATTGTGTCATCTCCTATCGATATATCTTTTAATGAAGGTGATATTGGTAATTCTATTACTTGGTTTATTACAGATACCAATCCAGATACATATATTATTACTCAAGATGGAATTACAGTCGATTCTGGATCATGGGCTTCTGAGAGTGAAATTACTATTAGTCTTGATGGACTAACTGAAGGAACATATACATTTATCATAATCGTTGCTGACGATGAAGGACTTTCTGCTTCTGATTCGGTAGACGTAACTGTTTCAATTGGAAGTGCAGGATTATATGGTGATGTAAACAATGATGGTTCGGTTTCAATTGTCGATGCATTATTAGTTGCCCAATATTATGTGGGTGAAGCCGTTAGCATAGATGAAATTTTAGCTGATGTCAATTTAGATGGTTTCATCACTATTGTTGATGCTCTCTTAATTGCTCAATATTATGTTGGGACAATATCTGAATTACCGTTTTTAGGGTAATTTTTTTTTTTTTGAATATAATCAAAAAATACTATATTTATCAGAATAGTATAATATATTATAGTGATATTTCTATGCTGTAAATTAAAAAAAAGTGAAATATTACTCTTTCTTTTTATTAATTTTTGGAAAAAATGCTCCTAGCTTCTTTATATTGATAAAATATTAATATAAGAACTGATCAATCATGTTAAAATTTAAGAGATTAAAAAATATCTCGGTAGTTACTTTTTCATTATCTTTCATATTATTATCGATAATAGGAATGCCCCAAAGTGGGGTAGTTTTATCGTCTGTTTCAGTAAATAATGAAAATTTGACTCAAAATGATAATGATGAATTCGGATTAGAAATAACAAACCAAGCATCTTCATATAATTATGCCGAAGCTTTACAAAAGTCAATTTATTTTTATATGCAACAAAGATCAGGAGATTTATCTGATTCAAATCCTGTAATTTGGCGTGGTGATTCTGGAATGAATGATGGTGTCGATGTAGGTTTAGATTTAACTGGTGGGTATTATGATGCTGGTGATCATATTAAGTTTAATTTACCAATGGCTTCGACAATAATGACTTTAGGTTTAGGGGTTTATGAATATAAAGAAGCATATGCTGACGTTGGACTTCTTTATGAAATATATGATACTATTAAATGGGGCACCGATTATTTCATGAAATGTCATCCTGAACCTAATGTTTATTATTATCAAGTTGGTGATGGAAGTGCTGATCATGCTTGGTGGGGTTCTGTGGAAGTTATCGAAGAGGTCATGGAAAGACCTGCTTATAAAGTTGATCTCACATCTCCTGGATCCTGCGTTGTTGGGGGAACTGCAGCAGCTTTAGCCATAAGTTCAATTATTTTTGAACATAGCAATCCAGATTATGCTTCGGAATGTTTCACTCATGCATAACAATTATTTAATTTTGCGTGGGATACTCAAAGTGATGAAGGTTATACTGCAGCAGCAGGATTTTATCAATCATGGAGTGGATATTGGGATGAATTAGCAAATGCTGCGATATTATTATACATGAAAACAGAAGATTCTGAATATTTATCGAAAGCAGAAGAAGCTGCTAGTAATTTTAATATTCAAAAGGATGAGACCAAAGTGGAATACAAATGGGGGCATAATTGGGATGATATGCATTATGTTGCTCAAATTTTACTAGCGAGAGCTACTGGAAATCAAAACTATATTGCATCCATTGAAAGAAATTTAGATTATTGGTTACCTGATGGTGGGATTGCATATACTCCTGGAGGATTGGCATGGCTCGACTCATGGGGTTCATGCCGGTATTCTGCGAATGTTGCATTTTTGGCATCAATATGGGCAAAAGATCCGCTATGCACTTCTGAAAAAAGAGATTCTTATATTTCATTTGCAGAAAATCAAATAAATTATATTCTAGGAGATAATCCAGATAGTCGAAGTTATATCATTGGTTATGGTAACAATTCGCCTGAATATCCTCATCATCGAACTGCTCATGGAACATGGACTTGTAAAATTGAGGAACCTACTGAAACCCGACATGTTCTTTATGGGGCTTTAGTTGGTGGGCCTGATCAGAGTGGTGCATGGACCGATTCTCGAACAGATTACATCAGTAATGAAGTAGCTTGTGATTATAATTCTGGTTTAGTGGGGATATTAGCTCATATGGTTGGAGAAAATGATGGAACAACCTTAGATGATTTTCCTCAGAATTATTTTAGACCTAAAAATGAAAGACTTGATGATTTACCTGCTTTAACATTATTAGGGTATCAACCTCCTGGAATGACTTCTATAACTGTGAGGCTTCAAAATAGGGCGGGATGGCCTGCTCGATTTACGAATGATCTTGCTTATCGATATTATATTGATATTTCTGAAGCTATTACAAATGGTTATTCTATTGATGATATCACTGCTAGCATTAGTGAAACAGAAGAAACTGCTACTTTATCTGGCCCCTTCCTATGGGAAAATGACATATACTATTATGAAATTAAAATTTTAGGACTTAATTTATATCCAGGTATGCAAACTGGCAGTTCTTATTCTACAAGTTTCAAAGTTGGAATGACAAATGGTGATGATCTTGCTTGGGATCCATCAAATGATTGGTCATACCAAGGTTTATCTGGAACAGAAGAAGCTGCTGAGAATATTCCTGTATATGATAATGGTATAATTAATAGTGGACAAGAACCAAGTCAAACCAATCCGACATCCGTACCTTTAACCCCTTCTCCAATAATTTATGAGAATATTGACGATTATAATTATAAAATTAAAATATATTGGGGAGAAAATAAAGAAGGTAATGTATTAACGTATCGAGTTTATTGTGGAGAAACTGAAGGATTTATTCCTTCAGATTCAAATCTAATTTTAGAAACTGAAGGTTTGTGTGCAATTCTTAATCAGGATGATACAAGATCATATTACTATAAAATTACTGCACTAGATTCATATGGGGTTGAAAGTATCTCAACAGAAGCAATATATGAACCTGTTATAGATATATCATTAGTATCTCCTGATGCACCAGAAGAATTTACTGCTACTGTATTACAGGGCTCGAAAGCGTTTTTAGATTGGACTTCATCACCAATTTATACCGATTTAGCCGAATATCGAATATATCGCGATAGTATTTCAGGATTTGAACCTAGCACTGATAATTTAGTAGGTAAAACAGGTGTAGGATGGTTTCTCGATTGCAATTTGCCTATTGGGCTACATTATTATAAAGTAAATGTTTTTGATTGTTCAGGCCAGAATAGTCCCAATTTTAGTGTTGAGATTGAAGTTAATATTACTGAGAATAATGAAATTCCTGAAATTCAACCTTATATTGATTATCGATGTGGTAATGCCATTTTAGAAACTGAATCGATAAAACCACAATTACAAATTGTGAATAATGGAACAAATACGATTGTTCTTAGTAATTTAACGGTACGTTATTGGTTTACATCTGAAGCATCTCTTTCTGATATTTCGATTAATTTTGATTATGTAGCGATGGGAAATGATGTTACTATTGGTTCATTTGGTGAGATAAATGACACACATTATTTTGAATTTACATTCTTAGAAACTACTACAGTTCCAACATATTTAGGTGGAGATGGATCTAGTAATAGTTTACTTGGAAGTGCATCTACTGGTGATATTCAAATCCGTTTATCTGAAATAGATAATCAAGCTGTTTTTAATCAAGAAGATGATTATTCCTTTGATGCAAGTGCTAGTTCCTATATTTCATCCGAATATATTACAATATATTATTCAAATGCATTGGTTTGGGGGATAGAGCCATATTCTGTTCCAGTTAACGATGTCCCAAATATTATTGATCCATTGGATGTTGAATATGTTGAAAATCAAGTAGGAAATTCAATTTCGTGGAGTGCTACAGATGACAATCCTGATTTATATTCTATTTTGCTTAATGGTGAAGAAATAGAAACTGGAACATGGATTTCTGGAAGTGAAATTACTATTAGTATTGATGGGTTGGATGTTGGAATTTATGAATATATATGTACAGTATATGATACAGATGGAATTAGTGCTTCTTCCAGCGTTTCTGTTACTGTATCAAGTTCAACTTCATGGGATTACGGTGATGTGAATCATGATCGTTCAGTCACTATTGTAGATGCTTTATTGGTTGCACAATATTATGTAGGAGTGCCTGTCAGCATTGATACTGAATTGGCAGATGTTAATGTTGATGGTGCTATTAATATTGTGGATGCATTATTAATTGCACAATATTATGTAGGAGAAATTCCTACTTTACCTTAATTTTTTTTTATCATTTTTTAAAAATTCAATCAAGATTTCAAAAATATTTGATTCAAATAATATAAATATAATTCCCATGAAGAAATGGAAAATTAAGTAATTTTTACTGGCTTTGGCATATATCTCATTCATTTTACCATATTCTTCTTTCTTAAAAAGGGCATTATAAATTAAGATAGTGTATGTTAACCATGTACCTAACGCCAACAATCCAATTATTATTACTTCGATATATAATATGAAAGGAGTTTCGAGATTCTGAACTTCTTGAACAATAAAGGGAAACCATCGTGATATTGAAGTAATGACAAAATAAAGTCCAATAAGAGAGATTCCTGCTAATAATGGCCATAATAGCATATAATATGATAATTGAGTACATAATTCTGCACGTTTTATGCTAGATTCAATATCTAATCCACCATCAAAAATATAGGTAAAAAAGTATGAAAATCCTGTAACTACCATCGAGATAAGAATTATACCTTCAATGGATCGATTAAAATGTAAATAACTTGGGGCTTCATCTTCTTGAAAATTAGTTAAAGAACAAATAAAAAAATGGCAGGTAATACATAAAATCATCAATATTGGTGTTAATTTGTGATTTTTTGCAAGAATATAGGTAATTATGGCTAAAACCGTCAAAAATATAAGTGATAATTCTTCTCTTATTGAGGATTTCAGAAATTCATGCTTTTTTTTATTTGTTGAAACATTATTCATTACCTTGTCTTATTTGGAATTATTTAAAAATTTTAAAGAATAAATCCAAATAAACATTCATCATAAAATATATCTTATATATCAAAAAAATGGAGAATCAAGAAATTAAATGGGAATAACTTTTAAAAAACAAACTGAATTAGCTGGAACTCAAGTTATATTAAAAAAATATGATTTTAGCCATATTCGGAAAATGTTTGAAAAATTGAATTCTTCCCAAGTTTTAAATAACTTGACAATTGATATTGATGATTTTGATGATTTTAGGAAATATTCTATATTTATTATTAATCAATGGAAATTAAATCAAAACTTTACGTATTCAATAATTATATCTGAACAAAATGGGATGGAAATTCCAATTGGTCAAATTAGTGTGTATAATCTTTCATTCACCCATCTTAGAGGTGAGATTGGAATATGGATCGCTCAAGATTATCAAAATAGAGGATTCGGATTTGATGCTTTAAATGAATTAGTGAAATATGCTTTTAATGATCTTCACCTAAATAGGCTACATTGTCATATTTTTACAGAGAATACTTGTTCCGTGTCTCTTTTTGAAAAAATCGGATTTCAATGTGAAGGGACAATAAGACAATATGTTTTAAAGAATAAAAAATTTTATGATGTTTTATCCTACTCGCTTTTAAAAGATGAGTGGAAATCTATTTGATAGAAACAAAAAAATTATGATGTAATATGAAAAATTTTTCATATATAAAATATTATAAATCTTAGTTATGAAATTTAACAAGGAAATGTGGTGGTGGATTACCCCATGTATTTTAGCTGATATTGGATGGCATTTTATTTCATTACCCACAAAATATAATATTTGGGCTTATTTCTTTCTTATTACTTTACCAACTACTATAGGTATCATTTTACTTGCATCCTTTTTCAGAGATCCAGATAGAGAACCTGAAGCAGGATACGAAAAAGATATTTCTATATTGTCACCTACCGATGGTTATTTAATTGCGATTGAAAAAGAAGAGGGAAATCTAGTGCTTTTTATTGAAATGCATTATAATGATGCTCATGTCGCTCGTGCTCATTTATCTGGAACAGTAATCAACGTCACCCGGATTGGTGGGGCTCATCATTGGGTCTATTTCTTTAAAAAACAGGAAGATACTAAATCTTTAGCAATTAGAAAAAATGCACGAGCAATTATTGAATTTGAAGATAATTTAGGACGAAAATTTCTATATTATCTCATATGTGGTGCTTTTTTTAGAAGAGCTAAACCTTATGTGGAAATTGGTGATAAAATTCAACAGGGACAACGCATAGGCATGATTGTATTTGGAAGCACGATAAAAATAACAATTCCTGGAGTTGATTATGATATTATTTCCAAAATTGGTGAAAAAGTTAAGGGTGGCCATACAATAATTTGTAAAAAAAAAAGTGAATAAAATGAATAGTGAAGAAAATGAAGAACTTGTAGAATATTTTAACCATTGGTTAGATACAAACATGTCTGTTTATGGGGATGTTCTAAAGGAATGGGATGAAATGGATTATGTCAAACCTTTTCCTGATGCTCAAACAACTTTTAAATGTAACGATTGTGGGAAATGCTGTGATTTTTCTGAACATGATGTATGGGTTTATCCATCAGATATTGTAAAATGGCTAAAAGATATAGATACAGAGAGAATTATACCTTTATTAATTAGTGCATTATTGCCTGTTCAAGATATGGATAATATCACAGGATTGGGGTTACCTTCTCAAAAAAATCTATCTGAGCAATACCAAGTAATAATAAATCAAAAAAAAAATAAAGAAATTGTGAATACTCTTCAAGGAATTCTCAAACAATTAAAACAAAATAATCCAAATTTTTCCGAAAATTCTAATTTTTGTGTCTATTACAATCCATCACCAGAAAAGGGAACTGGTCATTGTTCAATTTATGAAAATCGGCCTGTTCAATGCAGATCTTATCCATATGATTATCCTCAATTTACAAAATTTGTTATTCCTGAAAATGAAGAGAAGGAAGATTTAAGTGATATTCCAATGTGTCCTTCTGATGCCTATGATGGAGATATAAAAAATGGAATTCTGACTAATGAAGACCAACGTTCGCTTGTAGTAATGGAAAAAGCAAATTATCGTACATCAAGTGTTATTTATGATTGGGCGCAAAAGGATGAAGATTGGAAAGCTATAGCTGAAGAAGAAATTGGAGATATTATATTGGAATTGTTCCATAAAGATATTGTTAATATGGATCGGAACATGAAACTTGTACAAAAAACAAGAAAAAATCAACCAACTACCCAACGATTTGTAGCAGGAAAACGACCTAATAAAGGTAAAACAACTCGTAACAGAAAAAAATAAACTAAAAAGAAAAATTAATTTAAAGTGGTAACAATGACTGAAAATAAACCTTTATTATCTGTTATAGAAGAATTAGAAAACCAAAAGTTGGAAGATTTTCTACCTCATATTTTTGAAGAAGATTTTTGGACACCACTTTTTCCCATTCGAATGAATTACTTCAAGAAATCTGGTGATCAAGATTTTGAATTTGAAGTTGATGATAATATTAATCTAGATAAAGCCGGATTAATTGTTCGACATTTAAAAGCATCGGGAAAAATCCATATTGAAGATTTAGGGATTCAAAACAAAAAAGGAAATTTATGGGAAATTTCGATTAAGATGGAAGAACCTGATGCTTTTATTAAAGTTCGTATAAGAGCTCGGAATATAGGATCTGGTAACACACTAAAAATCGGGATTTTTCTAATAGAATGCAAATTTAATGAGAATTTGTTGGATGGTTTTGGAAAGGATGCTGTTTTTTTTGCGATTAGAATAAATCTTCGAAAATCTATTCAAAAATCAATAGAATTACATAAATAATCACTGGAAGTATATAATTCGTTTATGATAGGTCCATAATATCATTAATTAATGTGATGAAGGTTTTTTTTTTATGAAAAAAATAAATAAGTACCATATTTTTTTTATGGTTTCAGTTCTTTTTTTTGTTTGAAAAATGCCAGTAAAACTTAATTGGAAAAAGGATCAATCTTTGGGTCTTGCGTTGATGTATTTGGGCATAATGGGTATTCTGCAAATTATTTTCATGTTCATTGGACAATACTGGATACAAATTGGAGTTAAACCTATTATCATATTAATACCAATAGGTGTCATTGCTGCTACTTTTTATTCAGTAATTGTAATTTTTGAATCTTCCACTACAATGGCAGACTATCGAAATACTCATAAATTTACGTCTAAAAAAAAGAAGAATACTGGGACCTTTAAAGAAAAACTAATTAAATTCTTATCAAATTATTATGTTAAGCCTGTTGCATTAGTAACAATTATGTTTACTATCACCTTTTTAATTAGTTGTATGTTTACATTTCTTTGGTTCAGTCGATCTACGATGTTTTTAATTGCTGATAATTTATCTGCTATTATTGTAATGATCTTCGCTACAATGAATGAATCTAAAACTAAGAAAAAAACTCGATAATAAAATTAATATTTTCTTCCCTTTTTTTATTATACTTATTATTTCCAAAGCGACTTCTATCACAATACTACATTTTTAGTATCTTTTTTTTTAAATCTAAGATTTTTAAATATTGCAGCTATATTAAATTAGAATTATCATGAAAGTTTTATTTATTGGTGGAACAGGAAATATAAGTTTATATGTGAGCAAATCACTATTAGAAAAGGGTTATGATCTTTCTTTATTAAATCGAGGTAAAATTCAGATTGATTTACCTGGTGCTAAATATATAAAAGGTGATATAAGAAATAAAGAAGAAATCATTCAAATTCTGGCAGAAAAAAAATTTGATATTGTAGTTGATTGGATTGCTTTCACGGTAGATCATGTGGAATTTGATTACGAGTTATTTAAAGGTAAAATAAAGCAATATATTTTTATTAGTAGTGCATCAGTTTATCAAAAACCTCCTTCAACTCCATATATTACTGAATCAACCCCATTAAAAAATCCATTTTGGCAATATAGTCGGGATAAAATTGCTTGTGAAGAATTTTTGATGAATAAATATAGAAATAAGGATTTTCCTATCACAATTGTTCGCCCTTCTCATACTTATAATACAGTTTTTCCTATTATATCTCCTGGTTGGGATAATTATGCTATTATTGATAGAATGAAAAAAGGTAAAAAAGTGTATCTACATGGGGATGGGACTAATCTTTGGACTTTAACTCATTCAGAAGATTTTGCAAAAGGATTTACGGGATTAATTGGAAATATTCATTCTATAGGTCATGCTTTTCATATAACATCA
>CAYPTZ010000073.1:0-9935 GCA_964413395.1 uncultured archaeon
CCGTTCCAAGGGGAGGGGAGAATAGCAATATTCTCTTCTTACCCGACTATTGGCTTCGATGTATATCGGTACGATTCGAGTATTCGAGTAGGACGGTCAAGAGGGTAGAGCATGTTTGAAAAAGTGAATGCCTCCTTATAATCAGGAGGATAGAGGTAATTTATACTCAACCTGAAAGGGTGTTGACTTCCTATGCAGGTGCGAACAATAAGAAATAATCTCAAACTTCATAAACCATTGTATTTCATCCTTGAATCAGTTGGGGTAAAATACAAAATCAAGTTAATACATAAGAGGTTAGTGGTATTTCAAATATTTTTATCAAATAACCATTTTCATAAACTATTCTTCCAAAATGTTAACATATGATTTGCTTACATTTTTTTTTTATTGAACTAATTTTAAAATCGATTATTGATACCATAAATATTCTAAAGATATATAATTATCAATAACCCATTTATTGAATATAAGAAATTAATATTCAAGAAATTTAAAGGGGAAAAAAAAATGATAAATTGGGGAATTCTTGGATGTGGGAATATCGCTCATAAATTTGCTGAGTCTTTAAAATTAGTGCCAGAAGCCAAATTAATAGCAGTTGCTTCACAAACACCAGATAAAGCAAAAAATTTTGCAGCAAAATATAATGTTGATATTTATTATAACAACTATAATGAATTAGCAACAAATTCCGATATAGATGTTATCTATATTGCAACGACTCACGATATGCATTGTAACAATATGATTTTATGTTTATCAAATAAGAAAAATGTATTATGCGAAAAAGTATTTGCATTAAATGCAAATGAAGCAAAACAAGTCATAAACCTTGCTAAAATTAATAAAGTGTTTTTGATGGAGGCAATGTGGACTCGTTTTTTACCTATTATTGTCAAATTACGAGAAATAATTGAAAATGGAGAAATTGGGAATGTTTTTCAGGTCAAAGCGGATTTAGGTTATCCAATATATCATAAAAATATCGACCGGGTTATAAATCCAAAATTAGGAGGAGGGGCATTATATGATCTAGGTATTTATCCTATATCATTTGCACAAATGATTTTTAAAGAATTACCGAAAGAAATCAATAGTAATATAACTTATTCAAATACACGGGTTGATTTTCATTCTTCCTATTATCTAAAGTATTCAAATGGAAAAACAGCATTATTATCTTCTTCATTCTTAACTGATTTAAAAAATGAAGCTGTAGTTTATGGGGATAAAGGAATAATTACAATTCCCAATTTTCATTATGGTTGGAAGTTAGAAATTATGAAATTTTCTTATGAAAAATTGAAAGAAAACCCAGATACCAATGAATATTCAAGCAAAGAAGTGATTGAAATGAAATATGAACCTTTTGGTTATCAATATGAAATAATGGAAGTTAATAATTGCATAAAAAATAATCAAAAGGAATCAAAAATTATGCCTCTTTCGGATACCCTCGAAATTATGCAAATTATCGATAAAATAAAACAAATTTGGGATTAAATTTAATATTGTTCCATATTACATTTTTCCATTAATTTTTTTTTTCCTCGATTTCTCAAAAAAAGATGTATTCCAATAATAACACTCACGACCCCAATTGAAAATATTGTATAAAATATCCACTGTATTTTAACTATCTTCTCATAATTATCTGCAAAATCTTTCAAATCTGCATTTTGCCATGAAACTAATTCAAAATTAAATAAATTGGCATATTCAATTTTGACAACTATTCCAGTTCCATTATCAATCCATATCTCGCGATTATCTATCTTCGTTTTTATACAATTTATTTGTTTTTCCGCAATTTCAATGGATTCAAGTTTTGAATCTTCATTATTACTCAATGATTGGAGTTCATTAATACTATAAAATAAAGTATTGTTAAAATTATTGTCAAAAAAATCAAAAGAATGAAAAAAACCTAATTCAAATTCTGGAGAAAAATTAGTGATATTTTGTTCTGTTTCATTAATAGATACGTTACTATTTGTATAATATGTCTCAATATACCCAATGAATGAATCCGTACTGTTTCGATATGCTATTGTAAATTTTAAAAAGTATTTTTGCTGAATAAAATCAAAATCATCATAGCGCCAGATAAATGCATCACCATCCTTCACTTTATAATTTTGTGAATCATATGTACTTGCCACAAAATTTTGTGAATTTATGTAAATAGCACTAATAATTATTAGATAGAAAAAAAAAGGATGATTTTTTTTTTTTTTCATTGTACTAAAGAAAAAACCATGTAGTATTTATTTTTAATGGATAGGTGATATCTTAAAGATGAAAAAATCCATATATGAAATTTCATTAATTCATAAGCATGAGTATGAAAAAATCTAATTTAACTACAGAAGAAAAATTGAATTTGCTTGCTAGCGTAGGGAGGGGTGGTGAAATTGTTGCCGATAAAGGTCAATTTGAATGGTTACTTGAAAACCGTGAACCAGGAACCATAATTGCTTATGATGGTTTTGAGCCTTCTGGGAGGATCCATATTGCCCAAGGGTTATTACGCGCAATTAATATCAATAAATTAGCTCAAGCAGGAGTAAAATTCATCATGTTTATAGCAGATTGGCATGCGGCAGCAAATCAGAAATTTGGAGGAAAATTAGATGTAATTAAAAAAGTTGGAGATTATTTTGTTGAAGTATGGAAAGCCTGTGGAATTGATTTGAAAAACATAGAATTTGTTTATGCTTCAGATTTAGGTAAAGATCCAAAATATTGGGAATTAGTATTAAAAATATCAATGAATACAAGCTTAAATCGAGTATTAAGATGTACACAAATAATGGGAAGATCTACTCATGATGCATTACAATCTTCTCAAATTCTTTATCCTATTATGCAATGTGCCGATATTTTCACTCTAAAAGTAGATATCTGTCAATTAGGTCTAGATCAACGTAAAGTGAATATGCTAGCTCGTGAAGTAGCATCTAGTGTTGGTTACCGATTCAAACCTGCCGCAATTCATCATCATATGTTAATGGGATTAGTTAAACCTCCAGAATCTGACATGGATGAAACAGATAAAAAAATTGCTCGCAAAATGAGTAAATCTAATCCCGATTCTGCAATATTTATGGATGACACAAAAGCAGATATTAAAAGAAAAATAAACAAAGCATGGTGTCCTCAAGCAGAAATTGAAGATAATCCTATTTTAGAATATTGCAATTATATTTTATTCGAAAAATTTGATGAAATTGAAATAAAACGACCTGAACAATATGGGGGAAATATTACTTTTACACATTATTCTGATTTAGAATCAAAATATAAAAGTGATGAACTCTCTCCAATTGATTTAAAAATGGCTGTAATCGAATATCTTGATATTTTAATCCAACCTGTTCGTAGACATTTTGAAGTTGATGAAAATGCTAAACAATTGATGGTATTCGTCAAAAAAGAAATCAAAAAGCAAGATCAAAGAAAAAAAGGAAAAAATAAGAATAAAAACTAATTAATTTTTGATTTTCCAAAAAATATTTAGCAAAAAAAAAATAATTTTTTTATTAATAAGAATATATTACACCAAATTTTTAAGGAATTTAACAAAATATATAAATAGAGTATTTTAAATTTGTAATAGTTAAAGTTGAATTAAAAAAAAAAACGATTAGACCTTTTGTAATTTTGAATGAACGTGGTGCAAAAAATTTGGAAGAAGAAGCCCAGTTAAATTATTTATTGAGAGAATTAATGCAAAAAATTGAAGGATTGGAGAGTACTGCCCTAGTATCACGAGAAGGTCTTATTGTCTCAGCAGTAATCGAAGAAAATATCTCAGATATGCATATCGCAGCTATGAGTGCTATAATTCTTAGTACTTGTGAAAGAGTACTTATGGAGTTGAGAAAAGGAGAATTAGATATATGCATTATACAAGGATCTGAAGGGAAATTTTTAGTAATGCAATGTGGTGCTGATTATATTATCGTTGGTGTATTGGATGAAGATGCGCGAATGGATCTAGCTTTCGTAAATATGCGAGCTACAACCAATCGCATAATGGATATCCTTGAAGATTAAATTTCTTTTTTTTCCTTATTCCTATAATTATTATTTAATGCAAACAAAATTTCTCCTACAATATTTTTTGATAAATTATCTCGATGTTTAAATTCTTTTCTGCTAGAGTTTTTGCAGGAAAATATAAATTAATAATTCTTCAATAGGCTTCCTTTTATATTACCTTGTAATAGTACTAAATTAGTAAATATCTCAAAGTAATTTTTCAGTAAATTTGTGATTAAAACATCCAATAATTTAATGAAATCATCTCAAGGGTCATAATCATGCCTACAAAAAAAAAAACAACTACAAAAGCTAAAGTAACTACAAAAAAGAAGAAATCTACTAAAAAAGTCGATAAAGAACTTGATGATATTAATGAAGATGAAATTCTAAATGAATTAATTTCTGATGATGAAAATGATACTGCCTCAGATGGCCAAGAATTAGCAAAAATTAAACCAAGCAAAGAAGATAATAAAGAAAAATCAGAAGATGAAAAAGATGAGAATTTTAATGGATTATCTATAATTAATTACGATATCAAAGATTTACCTGGTGTTGGTGCTACTATTGCAAAAAAATTAAAAGATTCCGGATTTGGGACAGTAAATAGTATTGCAATTACTCCTGCAAAAATAGTGATGGAACAAGCAGGATTAGGTGAAAAAACAGTTGATAAAATAATTCAGGCAGCAAGAGATGCTCTGAATATTGGATATAAAACTGCAGATGTCATTTGGGAACGAAGAAAAGCCCTTGCTCGCATAAGTACAAATAGTAATTCAATTGATGAATTATTGGGTGGAGGTGGTATCGAAACTGGTGGTTTAACTGAATTTTTTGGGGAATATCGAACTGGAAAAACTCAAATAATGCACCAATTATGCGTAGATGTTCAACTACCTAAAAATCAAGGCGGAATAGAAGGGAAAGCCCTATATATAGACACAGAGGGGACTTTTCGTCCTGAGCGAATCATTCATATGTCAGAAGCTAAAGGGATGGACTATAAAAAAGTTCTCCAAAACATTATATATGCAAGAGCATATTCCAGTGATCATCAAATTATGTTAGTAAAAGATTGTATGAAAATAATTGCAGAAAAAAATATTAAATTAATTATTGTAGATTCTCTGATTTCTCATTTTAGAGCTGAATATATTGGCCGTGGAACTTTAGCTAATCGGCAACAATTATTAAATTTACATATTCATGATTTATTACGTTTATCTGAAATGTATCCAGAATTAGCAGTATGCGTAACTAATCAAGTTCAATCAAAACCTGATACTTTCTTTGGTGATCCCACAAGGGCTGCTGGTGGAAATGTAATTGCTCATGGTGCCACAGTAAGGATATATTTACGTAAAGGAAAAGGTGAACAAAGAGTTGCAAAAATGATTGATGCTCCAAATCTACCAGAAGGTGAAGCTATATTTCAATTAACTGAGGGTGGAATTGCAGATGTTGATTAATCGAAAAGTATTTCAAAAGCAATTCTTTTTTTCTGATTTATTATAAATAAAATTTGTTTTTTTAAAAAAGATAATAGAAAAAATATTAAATATCTAAATTAGATTTCCATCGTGATTGTGGGGTTAATTTCCAGCCACGTTCAGCATATTCTTCTACCATTCGATGAGTATTAAAATAGGCAGCTAATCGAATTGCATGTTTCATCCTTTCTGTCCATCCGTCTCGGTTATTATAATATAAAGGAAGGATTTCTCTTTCTAAATTATTATAAAAACTATCTGAATCATATGAATCTGGATATTTTGTTGAATTTGGATCTTCAGGTCCACAGCCAATCGCCCAACCTGCCATTGGATCTTTTTGATACCCTTCAATCCACCATCCATCTAAGACACTACAATTTAGGACTCCATTTAAAGTTGCTTTCATTCCACTCGTACCAGATGCCTCCATATATCTCCTAGGATTATTTAGCCATACATCTACCCCACTTACTAATAATTTTGCAAGGTCCATATCATAAGCACCTAAAAATACTAAACCGATATCATAAGAATCATACAGATAATCAGACATATCACTAATTTTTTTAATATAGCTTTTCCCTTGTTCATCCCTTGGATGTGATTTTCCTGCGAAAATAAATTGCACTTTTTTCTTGCAAATCTTGCCTAAACGTTCCACATCATCAAAAATTAAAGTAGGGCGTTTATATTCTGTGATTCTTCGCGCAAATCCAATAGTTAACTTATCTTCATCTAATAATACCCATGAATGTGATTTTTCATAGTCCATTAAATCGCGTTTTGCTAATTTGTGATTTCGCCATAATTCATGATTTCCAATATCCCATACATTTTGAAGCAATTGATAATCAATTGTCCATCCTGGAATTGTTTCATCAAATAATTTATGAAGATATTTATTGATCCAGAATCTATTGTGAATCCCATTGGTGATACCGTCAATATCATAACCTGGAAACATTTTTCTTGAGACCGTAGCGTGTTTTTGAGCAACTCCATTACAATATCTGCTCCCGTTTAAAGCTAATAGAGACATATTCAGATCATAATCTCCTCCAAGTTCTTTGTAATTATCGGGTAGTCTATCTCTAAATACGTCTTTTATTAGATCGTAATTAAAATGATCATGTCCTGCAGGAACTGGTGTATGTGTTGTAAAAATGCATCTTTTCCTTACTTCTTCTATATTAGGTTTATATCTTTTATAATGTTCAAATACACCAAAAGCTGCATGACCTTCATTCATATGGTGGGTTTCTATATTACTATATCCTAATGATTCTATCATCTTGATTCCACCCATACCTAAAATCATTTCTTGAACTACTCTCTGAAATGGAGTAGCATCATATAAAATGTGAGTAAAATTTTTTTGCCAATGCTCATTACCTTCAATATTTGTATCTAAAAGGATGATCGGAATTTCAAATCCAGTTTCACCTTTCATATTATAAAGCCACCCTCCGACTAGGAATGTTTTATCTTGAATTTGTAATTCTATAATATTTGGAAGCCTTTCAAATTCTGAACCAAAATCCCATTGTACTTCTCGTTCGATTTGTCGCCCCTGAAGAACCTCTTGAAAGAAATATCCTGAATCATAGCATAAAGTGATTGCAACTAATGGAATTTCTAAATCTGCTGCAGAACGTAAGGTATCGCCTGCTAAAACACCTAATCCTCCACTATATGTCGGAATATCACTTTCCATGGCAATTTCCATAGAAAAATAGGCAATTTTCCTATCAATTTTTTTCATTTGTAACATTTAATCACTATCTGTGAAAAAGTAAATTTACTCTTTAAATTCTTTTCATATTATATTATTGCTAAAAGTTAATATGAGTTATTTAGAATTTTTTAACCATTGATTCCACGTACTTTTTTTAATGAAAGGAAAAAGTAAATTTAAATCTCGAACTAATTCTTCAACTGAGAGTTTTGATTTATGCCATTTATTAAATCCAAATCCTTTTGGTAATTGCTGATTTAGAGAATTATAATAAGATTTATAATAATTAAATATAATACGTTTAATTTTTCCCATAGTTGTCCATTTTATTGATGGACCTTTTTCATATTTTTGAATTACTCGGAATAATTCATTAAATTTATGAAATATGGAAGATTCTTGATTTTGAAGAATTTTCTCTTGGTTTATTGAATTCGAATCATATATTTTTGTAAATACTTCCGGATTTCCTAAAGCACCTCTACCGATCATTATTCCTGATATCTCAGTTTGCTTTTGAATAATATTATAATGTTCATATGAATATATTGCCCCATTTGCAATAATTGGGATCTTTTTTTCCACAGCTTCAACAGTTTTTTGAAATATATCATAATCATTATTAATTAACACCATATCAACATCTTCCATTTTAACTGGAGCTCTATTGATTGTAATCCATGCAATATTCGAACCAAATTCTTTGCTAATTAATTTACATAATTCATATGGTGTGTCATTATTATAAAATCCTTTTCTAATTTTTAGTGAAATTGGTAATTCAGAATATTTAAGGATATTAGAAATAATATCAATAATTTTTTTTGGATATTTGAGTAATTCTCCTCCTCTTCCTTGAGGCAAAACTTTATATCCAGGACATGAAAAATTTAAATCAATAAAACTAACTCCCAATTGATGAGCTCTTGAATTAATAAAACTCAATGTATGTTTAATGGGATCTCCAATTTTTGGTAAAAGCTGTATTCCATCAAAAATCTGATTGCTATTTTTTGTTCTTAATTTGGTGAAATTCTTAATTTTTTCTAATTTTTGCCAATTTGTTGCTTTTAATAGGTGTTGAGGAATAATTTTTGGACGAAATACAACTTCTGCACCATTTATCCCCATTATTTCTCTTAAAATGGGATTTGCAGAATCAGGTTCTAAAGGAGCAAACATTAAGGGTATTTTTCTACCTATTTTTGAATTAGACTTTTCAGGTATAGTTTGATTAAAAAGATTTTTCACCCTAAGTTTCATGTATATTTATAATTCTTTAACAGCAAAAATTTTTACCAAATTAACATATTTCTTTAATGATAATATTGGAAAAATTGCCTTCAAAAAATGTGTTTGTGAATGAATCTGCCTATAACGTTATGATTGAATTTGCTCTTGAAAATAAAAATAGAGAAATTTTAGGTGTATTTTTTGGAATTATTGATGATTTATCTAACATAATTGTTAAACATGCTATTACTTTTAGAGTTGGAAATCGAACAGAAGTTCATTTTGAGGATGAAGATTATGTTAAACTTGTTCCAATAATTCAAGAAATGGATTCAAATGGATTTAAATGGTTGGGATGGTTTCATTCCCATCCTTTTAATCTAGGTGATCATCTTTATATGTCTAAAACAGATGTATTGCATCAATTTCCTGCTCAAAATCAGAATCCATTTTGGACGGCTATAATTGTAAATCCTTATCAAATAAATGATCCCTTGACAATTAATGGTGCAAGAGCATTTCGATTAAAAAGAAAAAAAAATAGAATGAAATTAATAAAAAAACCTTTAACTTTAAATTTACAAATAATCGAATAAATTATGTAAAAATTTTTGGAAGCTAAAATATGAATTCAAATAATTTTGACCCTTTTCTAAATGAACTCTATAATATTGTAGATAATCAATTTTCTTTAGTTAAATCTCAACAGATAAGAATAGAAAAAATATGGGATAGACATTGGAATTCAATTCAAAGAATTATCCCAAAATTTTCTATTTTTAATCTTGATAAAATAAAATTCTTCAATGATATTAAGCATCGAATATCCTCATTAGAATGTCTTTTAACAATAATGAAAGAAGGATTTAGTATTATTAGTGAAATTATTGCGATGTTATATGAAGATTATATATCTACTTCTCTAATTCAGGAAGATTTTATTGGAGATGATTTATTAATTTCCCCATTTTTATTAAGTGAAATCTTAATTGGTTCTCTGTTACAATTTATTATGCTTGATCAATCAATAATCCCAATAGGATTTGTGATTGTTGCAAAAAATAAAGTAATGATGTCATTACGGCCTTTAACTGTAGAGAAAATTCAAAATTCTATGGAAAAATCACACTTTAATATTTCTCCTGATGTAATCCTGCAAACTATAGAAATTATGAAGAAAAATGGCTATATTGAAGAAATAAAAATTGATGAAAATAATATTAAATATAAATTTGTTCAAGATTTTATTTTATCTGAGCATGGATTGAGCATTTTTACACAAAAAATTAAACCCATATTAGAATGGATGATCGGATTATGGCGTAGTCTTTACAATATTCGATCTATAGATATGCCTATTCCAGATTATTATCAGAAAAAAGAAATATTAAAAGAAATTGTATCTAAAGCGGCCACTCAAG
>CAYPTZ010000074.1:0-9913 GCA_964413395.1 uncultured archaeon
TATAAAATAAAATAAAAAGATTTATCCAAAAATCTGTATTTTTTCGCTTTCCTGTTTTAAAAGCTGAAATAATTTGTAGGTTTTTTGTTAAATTATTGGTTGTTGACAAATTTTTAAATTAAAAAATCAAAATAACCACATTTTTCATACAAAATGGTTTGATGAGAAATTTCTTTCAGATAGTGAATATCAGAGGTAATTGCAAACTTCATTTTTTTCAGTTTAAAGTAGAATACATATAAGGAATTTAGCATTAAAAATAAGTAATTGCAAATTATTAGATTATATAAATCAAAAGTACAGTAGGAAATTCATCTTGAAGAATATAAATATCGAAGAAATTAGAAATAGCAATAGAAAATCTAAATCGATAGTGGATATTCCGAAGCCATTTATGAAATGGGCAGGAGGAAAACGTCAACTAATTTCACAAATTGATCCCTATATTCCTCACAAATTTAATAAATATATTGAACCTTTTGTTGGAGGAGGTGCACTTTTTTTTTATTTGTTACCAAAAGATGCGATTTTAATAGATAATAATCCTTTTTTAGTAAATTGTTATAACACTATTAAAAATAATGTCCATCAATTAATAGAGGAATTAAAACACCATAAAAATGAATCGGAATACTTTTATAATGTGAGAAGTGTAGACAGGACTCCCAATTTTTTAGAATGGACAGATGTTCAAAAGGCGTCTCGGTCAATTTTTCTAAACCGATGTTGTTATAATGGTCTATTCCGTGTAAATAGTAAAGGTTTTTTTAATGTTCCTTTTGGAAAATATAAAAACCCCAAATTTTTAGATGAAAAAAATTTACTTGCCGTACATTCCGTTTTACAAAATGTGGAAATATTGTTAAAGGAACTTTATAGTTAAAAAATATTTATAAATGTAAAAAAGACTTTTTAAAATAAAAGAAGAATTAAAATTCATTTTTGAGATCATATAATCTACTAATGGAATTTTTTTTTCTCACTTCTTGCTTTTGGGACTTTTTGATTACATTTCCTCCTTGAAAAAATTCCAAGAAGAAACTTATTATTCTCCATTCTGTGTAGATAGCTCGGATTCAAATTTGGAAATACAAAATTTAAGAGATTTAAATTTTTTATCTGAAATTAAGATAATAATTTCTTAGAACAAATTTTAATAAATCAACAAACTCTCTGCTTTTAAAATTTAATTTTGTCCACATGAATTTAGTTTAATAAAAAAATTCCATTTCGAGATTTTATCAAAAATAAATCGGAGGATGAAAAATGACCGTAGATTTACAGCAAAAATCATTTATTTTTCAAGAAACTGAGTATATATATTTCCGTCCAAATCAAGTACGTAATATTCCATTGAAATCAAAGAGTAATCGTGGATTTATACCCTCACTCAAACCTCATTTAAAAGGAGTTATCTTAGATTATGAATCTCAATTAGAACATGACTTTCTTCTTCTTTTAGATCATGATCCAAATTGCTATGATTTACAAACACAACCATTTAAATTAAAATATATTTCAAAATCGGGAACTGAAACGATTTTTTATCCAGATTGTTGGGCAATTTTTAATGATGGAAGTGAATATATCTTTGAAATAAAAACTGAAAATAATTACCAGAAACTATTTTCAGACGAAAATTGGCAATTAAAATTGAAATCAATCCAACAATTCTGCAATCGAAAAAACTTTAAATACATGATATTTACCGAAAAAAAAATTCATTGTGTCAGATTGGATATAATTAAAGATTTAATAATGGCAGCAAAACATTATTCTCCATCTCATTTGGATTTTAACATTGGAAATATATTAATGAAAATGAAAAATATATTAAAAAATGCTCCAAAAACCATTAAAGAGCTCTCAATAATCATTGAACCCTCTGTATGCTTTAAATTAGATAAAATAATATCAGTTTTAAAAAATCAGATTTATTTTGGACATATATCTATTAATTGGAATTTGCCCTTAAGTGAATCAAAAATTTCGCTTGATTCAAATTCTATATGTCCAATGTATTACATGAAGGAGAACATCGCTGACTATTCAGAGGGTTATTCAGAAAAGGATAATGATGAGAAAAATCAACCAATGTTAACTGAAAATCAAAAAAAAAGTCTGGAAAGCAAATTATCCGAAATAAACCCTATTATTAATCAGTACGGAAACACTGCAACAAAAAAAATTATTGAAAATTATTGCGAAAAGAATAAACTCCCATTTAATCGTATTTATCGCTATTATTTATTATGGAAAAAGGAAGGAAAAGAAGGTTTAATTCCAAAAAGAGTTATTTCTCATAAAAAAAGTCATTTATCTCCAAAAGTCGAGAGTTTATTACAAACAGCTATTGAAGAATGGAAATCTGCAGAATCTCAACAAATGAAACCAGTTTATAATGAACTTATAAGAAAGTGTCAAAAACTCGATCTTAAAACCCCATCTTATAAAACCTTTAGAATCCGAACTCAAAAATTACGTGCAACTGAAAAACGAGGAAAATTTCAACCCAAATCACAAATTACAATCAATAAAGGATTACGCAGTACATATTTAGAAGGTAAGTATCCAGGTTGTGTAATTCAAATGGATCATACTCTTCTTGATATTTGGCTTGTAGATTCCTTTACAAAGCAACCAATCGGCCGTCCATGGTTTACTATAGGAATTGATGTCTTCTCCCGATCTATTTGGGGTTATTTCTTATCATTTGAAGCACCATCTCAAGAATCAGTAACCCAAGCAATATTAAATGGGTTAATTAATAAAAACGAATTAAAAGAATGGAAAATATTTTCACAACATCTTCGATTAAAATCGATAGATACTTCGGATTATTACCTACCTTGTTATGGACTGCCTGCAAGAATTCAAGTTGATAATGGAAAAGATTTTCGAGCAAATTCTGTGAAAAATTTATGTATGTCTCTAAATATATCCTTAGAATTCAGACCAATTAAGACACCGGAATTTGGTGGATTTATTGAAAGTATTTGGGATACAATTAATGATAGAATTCGTGGCCAAAAATTAGACGGAAGAGTTTATCCTATTAAAAAAACTCGTGAAAAAAATGCAAAACCAAAGTATAAAAATCCTATTGGATATAATCCTAAGGAAAATGCCAGTTTAACTATGAACAATTTTAGTGAGTGGTTATTTTCATTTCTATTTGGTGAATATCAAACAACATCAAAGGCAAAACAATCAGCACCTCCAAACCATCTGTGGAGAAATGGTCTTTCTGGATCAAATTTTCAACCTTTGGGAGGTGCTTTACGTATAATGGATATACAAGAGTATAGATTCTTTAATTATGATAGTCGAATTACAAAAAATTCTCGATTATCTCAAAAAGGTTTTCGCTACAAAAATATTCTCTATACTGGTGATTGGTTGATTGAGGCACGGAAGGAGAGAATTTTGGATGATGGTAAAAATTATGAATTCAAAATATCTCATTGGGATATTCGCTATATACAAATGATTGATCCTCTAACTCAAGAGATTAAAACTTTGGAAGCTTATAATTACGACGGGGATGATAGAATAAAAAAATTTATTTTGCAAGGATTAGGGAAAATTTTCGGATTTAAAAGCTTTTCTATTACATTAAATATGATAAAACAACTGAGAAAAGAAATTAAGAAGAATTTAAATGAGAATTTATCATCAAATTTGATTTTAGAATCAATGAATGAAAAAATCAAATTAAATTCGAGTTTGAATAAAAATGAAAGATTGTTGATAGAAGAATTGGCACAAACTCAAAATGGTCGGGAACAATTAAGTCAAGCTCAAATTATTGCAGAAATGGATGAAAAACCAATAGAAATTACAGATCAATG
Source organism: uncultured archaeon (assembly GCA_964413395.1). Taxonomy (GTDB): domain Archaea; phylum Asgardarchaeota; class Lokiarchaeia; order Sigyniarchaeales; family Promethearchaeaceae; genus Lokiarchaeum. The sequence goes on from CAYPTZ010000074.1 coordinate 3,852, forward strand.
TGAAAAAGATATTATTTATCAAATAAATCCAGATAGTGAAGATATAGAAGATGATGAAATAAAACCCTATCCTACATCATGGGATGATGCATGTAGTAATGAAAATTGAAAGGAGGAATATCAATGGAAATAATATATAAACATTTGAACAAAAATACAAATCCAATCATGGAAAGGAGTCTTGAAGAAAAAATTGAATGGGCAACAAGCAAGCATTTTGTTTATTATCCAAAAGCCAAAGAGTGCTTGTCTCAACTTGAATGGATTTTTCAAAAAGCAAAACAAGATCAAAAAAGTGATTTTCCCTCAGATTTAGAGGGATTATCAATAATTGGAGATTCTGGTTCTGGAAAGACAATGATTCTCGAAGAATTTGCTAAAAACCATTCCCAAATTCATTATTCAGCACATGAAGGTTATCCTGTTGCACATGCTATGCTTAAAGATTCTGTAACTGGATTGAAAGGATTATATTCTGCTTTGCTATCAGCATTTGGTCATCCTTTATCGAATCCAAATGTATTCAAAGTACAAAAAGTAACTGTAGACCAATTAGAAGAAATGCTTATCCATACTTTAAAATCTACCCAAACGCGACTATTTTTTATTGATGAGTTTCAACACGCCAAAGGAAGAAATCAACAAGCGATATTAAACCAGCTAAAACGAACTATGCTCGTATCAAGAGTACCTTTCATACCCAGTGGGACTCCAAAGACAGAAATGATTTTAAATATGGATTTACAATTAGCTGATCGTTGTCCAATTAAAAATTTTACTCGATTAAACTATTGGCAATTTGGAAAAGAATTAAGGCAATTTCTTGCAGGTTATGAACAATTTTTACCATTTGCTGAACCCTCAAACCTCAGTGCTAAAGATATTGCATTTGGTATTTTTCAAAAAACAAAGTTTTCTAGAGGACCTCATAAAGGAAAGACTAATTTACGTCATATCGTCAGATTTTTAACACGAGTTAGTGAAAAAGCTCTCCGACGAGAAAGCAGATTAATAACTGAGGAGATAATTCGTGGAACGGTTTATTAAACCAATTCCCGTTCACCCTTCTCCACTACAAGAAGATAGTATTGGAAAATGGTTTTTATCACTTGCAAAGGCTAATAAAGTAAGTTTCAAATTATTTTTACAATACATCATAAACTATTCAAGATATTTAGGTTTTTTAGATGCTCTTCAAGTGTTAACCACTTTCCAGAAGAAATTTTTGATAAAAATTCCAAATGAATTTAATGAATCTTTTTGGGATTTTCCAAATCATTGTCCCATTAAAGGATGTAATTATAATCATAAATATCGTTCTTCAATATTTACTCATTTAATAGTCAAACACAATCTTGGTGATTGGTTTAATTGTCCTCAATGTGATTATAGGGCAAAATCTAATTCTTTATTAGTTCAACATCTGGTTTATTCGCACGATATTGGGGTGAATTGGCATCAATGTCCTGATTGTGGTTTTAAGGCAAAGGATAAAGGACATCTAAAAGTTCATCGGGCAAAAATTCACAATATCAATCCAAAATGGTTTAATTGTGAAAATTGTGATTTTCAAACAAAAACTAAGAAAAATTTAGAAACCCATCTAGCTTTAGTTCATGAAATTGGTGCTAAAACCTTTCAATGTCTATATTGTAAACAAATTTTAAAATTAGAATCTCATTTAATCCGACATATCAAAAGTAAACATAAATCCCCATCTTATGCTTGTCCTCATTGCAAATTTATAAGTAAAAGAAGAGACACTTTAAATCGACATATTAAATCCAAACACATAAAACAAAAAAAATTTCGATGTTCTCTTTGTGATTATAGATCTGTTCGAAAAGATGGTATTAATCAACATTTAATTCATGCTCACAATATAGGTGTAAAATACTATAAATGTCAACATTGTGATTATCAAGCAAAAACATCACAAAATCTTAGAATTCATTTAGTAAATATTCATGATATTGGATAAATATGATGATTATGCAAAATGTGGATTTAAAACTTAAAGTCAAAGTTCATTAGCTAGACATAATAAAGGAAAATATTAGTTGGGTTCCTATAAAAATAAAATGTTTAAATTTTCTAAAGAAAAATAAACAAATAAAAAAACATATATATCTCATATTAAATTAAAATTTTTAATAGAATTTGATAGATATCCAGATTTTCATATCGACTTCAACCCTTTGTATTTGATATCAATAAAGAAGAATAATCCAAGATACTTTGATTTGAAATTTCTTATATTTAAATTATTTCAAATTTATCAAAACTCGGTATTTGTATAGAATTAGTTATAAATTTCCTACCTGAGCGAAAATAAACTATACATATCATTTTTAAATTAGGTGTTTTAATTATCCTATCATCAAAATTAGGTAAATCCGAGAATTTTCTGGAAATTATTTCATTGGAATTTCCTTCAATTATTAAATTTAAATTTTCAATTGATTTCACCCTCTTTTTTGGAATATTAAACTCTACCTTGGTAATTTCATTACTTATATTACCTAAATTGTTTATTATTAAATTGATTTCTAAATAATTTGAAGCAAATCCATCAATTTTTTTTACAAAGATACCTCCAATTGCACCTCCCGCACATTTTATTTCTGAATTAAGAAATAGATCAATATGATCATAATCCTTAATGTAAAATATTTGTGTTCCATATCTAGTATTCAAAGAATTCCGAATTTCCTCTAGAAATTTGTTACATACTTTAGGATCATCTAAATTATTTGATTCTCTACCAATTTTTGCTATTGAGTAATTAACAGTATCTACATATAATTGAAGTTGTAATAAATAGTCATAATCTTTGAAAAATAAATCAATTTCTTGCGAATGTTTCCTATGTCTAATTCTAATATATTTCATATCAGAAAGATATGGGGAATTTTTTATAAAATAATTTGAGTTATATTGATTGGATAAGAGATTCTGGATAAAGTAAACAACTTTATTAAATTCATTTTGAATATTTTCAGTAGAAATTTTTTCATTGATAATTTTTTCTTCTTTCTGTGAGGATATAAGGGAACTTGAGTAAAAATCAATAAATATTTTTGTGAAAAATCCTGCAGAATATGCAGCTAGCTGATGATAATCATCATTCTTTCCGGAATCACAAAAGTCACATATAGATCTTATAATTAAATATCCAACTTCACATTCCCATGTTGCTTCAGCTATACCTGAACCTTCCATTTCAACAGCAATTATTTTATGGCTATTAAATAGTTTTTCACGCATAATCTCATTTTTTAAAACCATATTTGCAGATCCAATTGTACCTATTATTGCTTTTAAAGGATTAGTAGATAATAAGTCCCCAATTAATCTTGTATGCAGTAATTCATTTTGTATAAATTTATTAAATTCTTCTAGTTTTTCACTTTCAAAATAATGAATATAATTCTGAGCAAAGTTTAATAATACTGAATTGGGTGGTATTGGAGATGCCCTTATTTCAAAATTATCACCTTTTTTCCCAAAATCATATTGGATGATTCCTGAACTATCTGAAATTACAACATCACCAATATTAACAAACTTGGGGTTCCCTCCAGCAATCCCAGAAAAGATGACATACTTTATTGATGGAAATTTACTAATAATCTTTGTTGTTGCAGATGCAGATGCATTATTCCCCATTTTATGTAGCTTGTATATAATTATTTTTTGTCCATAATCATTTGATAACCAAAAAGCAATTTTTTTTTCAGATTTCAATTCAGCATTAAAAAAATTAATTAATGGCTTCAATTCTTCATCTAATGCAACGATAATGACGATAATTGGTTTGCTTATGTTTATTCCAGTCATAATATCTGCCTTTTAGTTAATTTAAAACGTAAAAAAAAGACTCAATAAATATAATTATAATGGTTAAAGTATAAAAGTATTTAAAATAGTTAAAGATTAAAAATAGGATATTATCAATATAAAAAATATTTTTATATTTTATCAAAAATAATTTAATATAAGTTTAAATAAGAAATTTATTAATTTGATATTTAAATTTGCAATAATCGTAAAGTGAAATATTTTTTTAAATAATTCCTCATCAGTATGTGAAAAAATTAAAATGAGTCTTTCAAATGTATATTGTCCGAAACCATTTCTTAAGTGGGCAGGAGGAAAGCGACAATTGATTACACAATTAGAACTTTTTTTTCCAAAATCATTTGAAAATTATATAGAACCATTTGTAGGTGGAGGTGCAGTTTTTTTCCATCTTCTTCCAGAAAAGGCAGTTCTTATAGATAATAATCCAGTATTAATTAATGTATATAATATGATAAAAACTCAAGTAAATGATCTTATATCCTCCCTAAAAAAACATAGGAATGAATCGGATTACTTCTACTCAGTTAGAAATTTTGATCGAGAAGACAATTATAAAAATTGGTCTGATGTTGAAAAAGCATCTAGAACAATCTTTCTGAATAAATGTTGTTTTAATGGATTATATAGAGTAAATTCAAAGGGATATTTTAATGTTCCATTTGGAAAATATAAAAATCCATTATTCTGTGATGAGGAAAATTTAAACTTAGTGAACAAAACTTTACAGAACGTAGAAATTATACAGGGTTCTTTTGAAATGTGTTTAGAATATGCAACATCAAATTCTTTCCTCTATATGGATCCACCTTATGTTCCAGTTTCAGATACTTCTTCTTTTACAAGTTATACGAAAGATAATTTTAAATTAAATGATCAAAAAAAATTAAAAAAAGTGTTTGACAAATTAACAGATATTGGAGCCAAAGTTCTGCTTTCAAATTCTTTTTGTGATTTCATATTGGAATTATATAAAGATTATGAAATAAGTATTCTAAATGCAAGAAGATCAATTAATTCAAATGCAACGAAAAGAGGTGTAATTAAAGAAGTTTTAATTAAAAATTTCTAATTCTGAAAATATATCTTCATTTAATAAAACTGAACTAAATTTGCTATATATTTCATTTCTTACTTATTTTTCAAACCTTACAAAACATATATTATAATAATAATTTTTATATTATTAATGGAAGAGTTAAATAAGTTAATAGAAGTTTGGAATAGAGATTTATCAAAAAATAAACCAAATTTTCATTTGGAATATTTAAAAATAGATAGTAATCAATCTATAGCACTTAAGTCGAAAAATTATAATGATTTACTAAATGAGATAAAATTTCTTATTGATTATAAATTTGAACCTTATTTACCTGTTAGAACTCCACCAAATAAAGAATTTATTGATAGATTTATAATATGGTTAAATCAATTTGAAACAGGAGAAAAAAAATATTTATTTTATTTAATTTCAAAAATAATTTTTTTCAATTCAAATCAAATGATTCAATTATATATCAATATATATGAAAAAAAGATTAAAAGAATAATTCTTGAGGATATAATTAAAGAAAGAAATGAAATTTCACATTATGATTACAAAAAAGCATTGAATTATTATCAGGAAGAAATGGAAAATACTATTTTTGTAGGTCTTTCTGATAGTAGTCGTATTAATGAATTTTCTCATGCGATTAATCAGAGGGAAGTTAAACGAAAAAAAATTTTTGGATTATCATTAGAAACAATTCTTTATCCAACTAAAATGAAAATCGATATTTTAGAGAAATCTAATCAGAAAATGACAGTAGAACAAGATAAAAATTTTAAGTTATGTGAAAATTTCGAAGAAAAAATATTAGCTAATGATGAATTCTTATTAAATAAAAAGAGGTTAGTTGTTTTAGAAGATTTCTGTGGTTCTGGATCAGAACTTATTGAAAAATTAGAGTTAATAAAAAATTCCAATTTAAAGTTTTCAAAAGTAATATTTGCATCATTTGTAATTACCTATAAAGGATTAGATAATATAAAATCTTGGATTAAACAAAATAATATTGATGGTGATATCAATATTGTATTTGGAGAATTAATATCTGAAAAAAACCAATGTTTTGATTATAATAATAATTATTTAGAAGAAAGTTGGTTTGATAAAGAAAATATATCAGAAAATATAAAGGTTATATCAGAAAAATACT